>NZ_JANPLK010000006.1 GCF_031426495.1 Gemmatimonas sp.
CGCGTGGGTGAGCTTTTCGATGTTGTGCACCAGGCAAAAGAGCAGCCACTGGCCGTTCACCTTCGTGCGGCCGCGCAGCGTGAAGCGATCCAGGCGTTTGTTGTACCGCACGTTCGCGAACACCGGTTCGACGGTGGCGAAGCGTCGCCCGTATTGCTCGCGCCCCTCGGGCGTATCGAGGCGCTGCTGCATGCGCATCGTGTGCGTCTCGGCCTCCGCGTCCTCTCGCCCGCGAAAGAACGCGACGTTGCGGACGACGGTAGTCTCGGGCGTGCGCAAACATTTGTCGCGCAACGCACAGGGCGCGCAATCGCGCTTCGCGCCCTGAAAGTGTTCCCCGACATACCCGTTCGTGACGTTGCGCGCCCCCCGGCGGTTCAGCGATTTCCCGGCGGGACATACACACGTACGCGCCTCCGCGTCATACGTGAAGTCACTCGGCGCAAACACCGGCAGCGTCTTCTTCGCGTCGCCCGATTTGTCGTGCAACGGATTCGGTGCCGTGGTATGGTGCTCGCGGTCGGCGAACCGTTCGTCGCGCTTCCGCATGTCCGGATCGGCAATGAGCGCGGTCACACTCCGCTCGGCCAGGACGGCCAGATTCGCTTCGCTCTGATAGCCCGCGTCCGCCGTGAGCACCGTGGCGTTGGTGCGGAGCGACGCCAGCGCCTCAACGACGGGGAGCAGCAATTCCTGTTCGGACCCGGTCCCATGCGCTTGCGCGTCGACAATGATCTGATGTTTTGCATCGACGCCGGCGACTCCCGTATAGCCCTGGATGACGCCCTTGTCCGTCGCCATCTTCGCGCTCTCGTTATCGGTGCGATTGCTTTTCCGCAGCCCGCCCGTCGGCCCGTGGCGATCCGTCGGATGGTTCGCCAGCCACGCGCGTAATTCCTCGGCATCCTTCGTCAGCCGCGCGACACGCGCGGTGGTCTTCGCCGCGACGTCGGGCTCGCGCTCCTGTGCGTCTGTCGCACGGTGCCGGTCGAGCATCGTCTTGGCGGCAGCTTCCAACTTCTCGGCGCGCTGCGTGAACTCGGCGCGCGTGCCGCTCCGATGTTTCGACGCATTGCTCGGGAGCTTGACGCCATCAATCGCAAACATCTCGCGCCCAATCAGACCCTGTCCATCGCATACCGCCAGCACCGCCGCGAACACCTGCGCGATGTCGTCGCGCAGCGAGCTTACGAAGTGGGCAATGGTGGTGAAATGCGGCGCGGTCATGCCGCACAACGCCATGAACGTCACGTGCTCTTGGCACACGCGTTCAATGGCCCGGCTGCGCACGATGCCCTGGGAGTACGCGAAGAGCACCACCTTGAGCAGCATGGCCGGCGGGTACGCCGGCGCGCCGGTCGCATCGTTCTTGAAGCGCGCGTCGAAGTGCGCCAGATCCACTTCGTGATCCAGCAGGTGATTCAGCGCGTGCTCGAACGTGCCGGGCAGCAGTTGGCGTGCGAGGTCAACGCTCAGAAACTGCGGATTCGTATCGACCACTTTGTAGCGGGCCATGGCAGGATCTCGACAGCGAGGCGAACCGACACCACATTCGATGCAGGACCAACCCGTTGCGTGCTAGCAAGTTCCGTTTCCACATTGGCATGCTTCGTGACTTTTCCTACAGCTTCGTTAGTGCAGCGCGTCGCCTCGAGCAGACCGCAGTTGATCGTGCTGGAGGCGACCGGCGGATACGAGCTGCTCGCCGTCGCCGCGCTCGCCGCTGCGGCACTGCCCGTGGTGGTGGTGAATCCACGCCAGGTGCGGGACTTTGCGAAGGCGACGGGCCAGCTGGCGAAAACGGATCGCATTGACGCCGACATCCTCGTGCGCTTCGCTGATGTTGTCCGACCGGAGGTGCGCCTCATTCCCGACGCGGCGGCGCACGAACGGGATGCGCTGCTCACTCGGCGGCGACAGCTCTTGGAGATGCTGCAGGCGGAGCGCAATCGCGTAGGCCAAGTGTTCGGCACCGGCAAGAAGCAGGTGCGTAAAAGTCTGAAGGCGCACATCACGTTTCTCGAGCGCGAGCTGCGCTCGACGGACCCCGATCTCGGCGAGATGGTTCGCCAGAGTCCCGTCTGGCGTGAGCGCGACGAGCTCCTGCGCAGTGTGCCCGGTGTCGGCCCTGTGCTGTCGCGCACCCTGCTCGCGGACCTGCCGGAACTCGGTCGCCTGTCCCGTCGCGCGATTGCCAAGCTGGTCTGCGTCGCGCCGCTGAGTCGAGACTCCGGCACGATGCGTGGCCGTCGATTCGTGCAAGGCGGTCGCGCGACGGTGCGTGGCGTACTGTACATGGCGGCCCTCGTTGCCACCCGACGCAACATGATCATTCGCGAGTTTTACCTACGCTTGGTCGCCGCCGGCAAGCCGAAAAAGCTCGCCCTCGTGGCGTGTATGCGGAAACTGCTCACCATCCTCAATACGATGATGCGAACGAACACTACGTGGAGCGCGAAAGACGCGACAGCGATACTCGCCGTCGCTTGACTTTCAAGACAGTTGCTAACGCCTCAGCGTTCTGCTGCAGCGCATCATATAAAGTGTGGCTGGACGGGCGACGTGCGCCAGCACGGCGACCGCCTGCCGCACACCGCCTCGCGCTGCCAGCAGCAACGTTTCGTTAGACAGAGGCCGCTTCGAGATAGGCAACTTCCTCTAGCGACCTTCCGAGACCGTCGAGACCAGGGAAGAGAGAATGTGCGCCGATGTTCATTTGTCTCAAGTTGCTCAGAAAAGACAGCTTGAGAGAGCTTGGAACTATCCACTTGGCAGCTACAAGCGTCGGCCCGTCCGTCGGAGATCCAGGAACAAGTGCCTTTGCGATACCCTCGTCGTGACCACTGAGAACGTCGAGCGAAAAGCTATAGTTCGCCATCTGCACAATCTCTCGCTCGGAAAGTACAGTAGAGGCGTAGAAGCCTGTCTTCGTGATTGAACGGTCTAGCTTCCCCATCGCTTCGTCGTGGAATTTCGCAGATGCTGAAGGCTCGATTCCATTCGCTCTCAGAATGCGACCTGCGGCCGCTACAAAGATCGAGCCAGGGGCGGATAGATGAGATGTGCAAGCAAAGTATGCAGCCACGTACGCCGATTGGGTCCAATCAAGCAATCGAGTAGGCGCCCCGTAGTGCTGCATGATGGACCACCTCGCCATCCGGTTCGCGTAAAAGAACGTTTGAAGTTGTCCCGCGGTTACATAGTGATGTGCGCGCGATTCGAATTGGCTGAGCAAGCGTTGTTCGACCATCTCGCCCGCACGCGTCGTCTTTACTTCAGCCTCGCGCAAGATGCGCGCAAGCTTTGGCTCGAGACGCCAGGTAGAGTTCGCCTGACCACGAAACACGAACATTGGTACCGTCGGCGAACCCATGGTAAGGGCCGCGACACGGGTGGCAAACGCGTCCCACGACGGCAGCTCGAGGCTTGGAAATTCTATCGGATTCATGGAAGTTTAATTCTGTCTAACCTCTATTCGCTCGACCGACCATTCCCTCATGGGTCGCGAGATCTGCACCATATCCGACAATCCCGCCGATCGCGTCTTGCCGCAAGGCCTTACGCCTCAACGCCGTACCACACTCCGAGCCGTCACCCCCGGCGCGTTAGCACGACCGACCTAACGCGCCACGCGAGACTCGCACCGCACGCCCCCGCCGAGAGCCCCCTACAACGCCGCACTCAAATAGAAATCCGTCCGCCACTGCTTCAGCGGATACAACCCGCGCGAGAAGTCCACGCGAATCAATCCGTCCAACAGCCCCACGCCAACCCCGGCTCCCCGCTGCGGCTGCGTCTTCCCGAACGCATCACGACTGCCCGCCCAGCCGATGTCAAAGAAGCCCACCGGTCTGAAGAAGCCCTGCTTCGTGCCCACCTCAGCCCGCGCGAGCCAGAACGCATCACCGTCCTGCGTGCCCGCGATCTGTCCGCGTACGGTACGCACGCCGCCCAGGAACCATCCGCGTTGACGTGGCACATCACCGAGCGAACTGCCGATCGCGCCGGTGAGCGCGGTCGAGAATCGCGACACGGGGCGCGTGACAGTGCCTTCCACCGACGCCCGCGCATACTGAAACGTACCGGTCCCCGCTTCACCATTCAGCACGGTCGTAAAGCGCAATCCCTTCGGTCGCTCCAGCAGCACGCGCGAGTACATGCCCGACACACCGGTCACACTCAGGTTCTCCGACTCGATGTTCCTGCGGAAGCGACGATCGGCAATGAGCTTCGCCAGCGAGAACGTATTCACCACATCGGTGTCGCCCGCCGTCCACTGCCGCTCGATGAACAGTTTGTACTCCAACGCCCCACGACGACGTTCACGACGCTCACCCAACTCGGCGCCCATCGTGCGATAGTAAAACCCTTCGTCGCGTCCGTAGATGAACGCCGGCAAACTCGGGCCGAAGCTCAGTCCCCCGCCCCACTCGGGGTTGGTGGCCGCAAGGCGATGATACACCGTCGCGGTCACGGTACGCGCGCCGTTGCTGCGCGCCAAACTCAGCTCACCGTTCGCATGCAGATCGGCGTGTCCAATGCGACCCACCGCATTCAGCGTGTAGCCCGCACCCAATAGCTGCGTCACGTTCACGCCGGCCGAGAAGCCTTCCACGCGGTTGAAGCGCAGCAGGTCGGAGCCCAGGCGAACCGTTGGCATCTGCGGCATCCAACCGGGCTGCAACGACAAGTCAAGCGCCGACAACAGTTCGTCGCGACTCTTGATGTCGAATAGCTCTTCATCCGACGCCACCGCTGGCGGCAGCGCGGGTGAGTTGGCGAGCTTCGACGCATCGCACGGCATGTCGTACGCCACCCGCAACGCGCCTTCGTACCGCGACTCCACCCGCGTGTAGGTGGAATCCTTCTGACACAACCGATAACGCGCCCGCGCCGACGCGGACATCTTCGTCGTGTCCGGCTTCGTGGCTTTGCCCGATTTGTCGCTGCCACCACCGACGGTGATGTTCACATCGTTCCCGCCCGTGATCACCGTCGTGTCCCGCGCACTCGAATCACCCGCCGTACCACTGAGTCGCGCCGCCGGAATGGCCGCCAGCGAGAAGTCGCCGTTCACGTCTTCGTACGTGAACTTCTCATCGATGCTGAATGGCGTGCGCACGAAACCCAGCTGCATACTCGCCGTGGCACTATTCGCGCGCGGCAGCCAGAACTTGCCCTGATACAATCCGTATTCCACCGAGATGGCGTCGAGCTTGGCCTTGGCCGGACGGAAGGTGGCCTTCACCCACACCGGCACGTCTTCGTCGCTGTTCTCATCCTTTGCCCGCGCCTGCACCGCCGGCGCGCGCTGGATCGAGTCTTTCACATACAGGTCGCGCGGCATGCGCACCCGCGCAATCGAATCACGCAAGCGGTCGGCTTCCCGGCTCACCTTCTTGTCGGCCTCAGTCTCTTCCGACGCCACATCCCAGATCTCGAGGTCCATCGCCAACCGGTACGCCGCGCGCACCAGCTGCCCACCGTCGCGATCGAACCAGAACGAGCCCACGAACACCCGCCAGTCGGGCCGGCGCGCCGTGATGCGCAACTCGCGCAGCTTGATCACGCGGCCACCATCGAGCTTGATGTCCACCGAGTCGCCCGTCGCATACTTGTAGTACGTCTCGGCGCCATTCGCGAGCGGATGAATGACTTCACGCTCGTCGATGTCGCTCTTCACCACGCCGAAGTTGCTGCTCGGAAACCAAAGCGACTCGCGCCCCGGAAAGTACGGAATGGAAATGGCACTGCTGAAATCCCCACTCGAACTCGACGCCATCGGTACGGTGATGCGCGAACCGATCGGCCGCACCCGCACGCCTATATCACGGCGCCACGAGATCTCGGCCACGTTGTCGCCCCGAAACAGCAGCTTCTCGAGCCCCAACCGCTTGGCGCCCATGCCCATCGAAATGCGCTGCGTGGCGGTGGCCTTGTAGGCCCGCAGCGCGCTGTCCTGCCGCACACGCGCCTCACGCGCCCGCACGAGAATGAGTTTTGCCTCGGGGTCGCTGAAGGCCGACGCGCTGGCCGAGTCGGCCCGCAGGCGCCGCACGACGCTGTCGGGAGAGAGCTGCCGGCGCGCCATGGAGCGGGCATCCCGGGTGGCCTCCCGTGCGGCCGTCCGTTCCTCGGCCGTGAGCGTATCGCGCTTGGCCGGCGGCTTGGGGCGCGCCTGACCGAACAGCGCATCGGGACACGCGGCTGAGAGCAGACTCATCACCCCAACCAGGGCGACCACACGGAGCGAATTCGGAGAGCGCATGAACCGGGGAACGGGATATGGCGAGGACATCACGACAAAAACGACCGTCTTGGTGACCGTACGGGGGTCCCGACCGAGCGGTTTCCCCACGTGAAACGTAATTTCGGAGTTCGCCTGCCGTGCCCGGTTTGCTGCGGGCCACTGGCAAGCCCTGTCTGAAATTCGCCGACCACCCCTGGGAGTCCGCCGTGCATCCGACCCGCTTTCGCGACTGCGTTCGCAGTACCCGTTCCCTCGTTGCCGGCCTCACTGCACTGGCCGCCCTGCCGGCCTCTGCGCCCGCGCTGCTGGCTCAGGCAGCGACACCGCCCGCCGCCGCTGCGGCGACTGCACCCGTCGACCCCCGCTTGGAGAAGCTCAAGGCCGAAGCACTCGTGATGGTCGAGTCCCGCGCCAAGCAGGTGCAGGAGATCGTGGACATGCTCTTCTCATTCCAGGAACTCGGCTTCCAGGAATTCGAGTCGCAGCGCTACATCACGACCCTGCTGGCCAAGGAAGGTTTCACCATCGAGAAGGGCGTGGCGGGCATCCCGTCGGCGTGGACGGCCAAGTGGAGCTACGGCACGGGTAAGCCGGAGATTTCTCTCGGCTCCGATGTGGACGGCATTCCGCAGGCCAGCAACAAGCCGGGCGTGGGCTACAAGGACCCGATGGTGGCCGGCGGCCCCGGTCATGGTGAAGGACACAACTCGGGGCAGGCCGTGAACATCGTGGCCGCGATCGTGGTGAAGCAGCTCATGCAGCGCGACAAGATCAATGGCACGCTGCTGCTGTGGCCGGGCATCGCCGAAGAGCAGATGGCGGGCAAGGCATTCTTGGTGCGCTCGGGACTGTTCAAGAACACCGATGTCACGCTGTTCACACACGTCGGCAACGATCTCGGCGTCTCATGGGGCGCCAGCGGCTCGAGCGCCTTGCTCTCGGCCGAATTCCGCTTCCGTGGCTCGAGCGCCCACGCGGCCGGTGCGCCGTGGAGCGGCAAGAGCGCACTCGACGCGGTCATGCTGATGGGACAGGCGTGGGAGTACAAGCGCGAGCACCTGCGCTTGCAGCAGCGCTCGCACTACGTGATCAAGGACGGCGGCGATCAGCCGAACGTGGTGCCCAGCACGGCGAGCATCTGGTTCTATTTCCGCGAGCAGGACTATCCGCGCACGATGGCCCTGTTCGAAGTGGGCAAGAAGATCGCCGAAGGCGCCGCCATGATGACCGACACGAAGCTCGACACGATCGCCATTCTGGGTTCTGGCTGGTCGGCGCACTTCAGCAAGCCGATCGCCGAAGCGATGCACCAGAACGTGCAGACCGTCGGCATGCCGAAGTGGGACGACAAGGACCAGACGCTCGCGAAGGGCATTCAGAAGGAGCTTGGCTCGCCCGACTTCGGCTTGTCGGAGCAGGTGAACAAGCAGCTGCGTGGCGCCGAGACACCGCAGAACTGGATGGGTGGTGGATCGGACGATATCGGTGACATCGCGTGGAACGTGCCGACGATCACGCTGCGCTTCCCGTCGAACATTCCGGGACTGCCGGGCCACAACTGGGCGAACGCGATTTCGATGGCGACGCCCATCGCGCACAAGGGCGCGCTGGCCGGCGCCAAGGTACAGGCGCTCACGATGCTCGACATCGTCATGACGCCGAAGATCGTGGCGGACGCGTGGGACTACTTCAAGAACGTGCAGACGAAGGACACGAAGTACACGCCGTTCATCCGCCCGCAGGACATGCCGCCGACGTACCTGAACGCCGACATCATGGCGCGCTACAAGACGCAGCTGCAGAAGTTCTACTACGACCCCACGAAGTTCAAAACGTATATGGAACAGCTGGGCATTGAGTATCCGACGGTGCGGCCGCAGGTGGTGGCACCGAAGGGTGAGGATGGCAAGGAAAAGCAGTAGGGGGGTACGATCACTTGATCTCGTCGACGGCCGTCTGCTTGGTCGCGGCGAGTAGCTTCGCGAGGATGTCGGGGTAGATGCCCTGAGGGAAGCGACTGATCAGGGTGAGCTTGCGCCGTGTTTCGTCGGTGACACGCAGACCGCGCCTCACGTCGTAGGCGCCGCCAAGTCGGTCGACGTCGATGGCGTCGACGCTTCCCCAGGCCACGCGGGTGATCTTGGGTCGGCGCAGCTCGACGCCCTCGACGACTTCGGGGCTGCGCATGAGGACACTTTCGTCGTCTACGGCGAGCAGTTCTCCTACGCGGTCCTGCGGCTCGCCGACGACACGTAGCGCAATGCGGGCGCCTTCGGGAGAGACCATCCAGTCGATGTCGCCGGGCTTGGCGCCGAAGCGACAGGCAGAGACCAAGACGCACGCGAGCAATGCGGTGGCACGCACTAATTGGCGAGTCATGGCGCGCTCCTCACCGAACGGGAATGCGTGATGCATAGAACTCGCGCTCGAACGATTCCTTGCGCTCGGTCCAGCGATGCAACGCCGTCAGCACGGCGGCGTCTCCGGGTTTGAACGGTTCGGTGCGCGTGGGATTGGCCAGCCAGTCGCCGCGGATCCATTCGCGATACCAGCCCTGCCACGCGATCATGTAGGTCGTGGTGGAATCCGTCGTGCGCGCCGCACGATGATCGCGCGCGAACTCCAGTACCATGCGTTGGCTGGGGCGCGTTTCGAAGTAGCGCGCATCGGCGGCCGCGATCGCTGAGACCGCCGCGGTGTCGAGCGTCGGACCGCGCCCAACGGCGGGAGTGGGTACTACCACGCGCTCCACGGCGAGTGTGGTCACGGCGGGACGTGATAGGGTACCCGCCACCCGCACCTCGTCGATACGCCAATTGTCGGCCACGAACTGCAACCGAATGCGCGCCGTGCGGGCATTCAGCGCCGACCGCGGCAACACGAGCGCGACATCACGAAACGCGATCGGCCCCACGTCACTCAGCCGCGCGGTGGCGCCGTGAATCGCATCGATGCTCGCGACGCCTTCCACCGAGGCGCGCAGTCCCATCGTTTTGCGATACCACAGCGCCATCTCGGCGGTGGTGCCGAACTTTCCGAGCCCCTCGTGCAGCCAGTCAGCCGCATCGCGCCCGCCCAGCATGCCGTTGTACAGCAGTACCGTATTCAGCAGTGAGTTGCGCAGTCGCAATACCACCGCCACCGAATCTCCGGCAGGGAGATCGGCCACGTGCACATCGATCCAATCATCGAGATCGCCTGCTGATGCACGGCGCAGGATGCCGGCATCGGTGGCGTACAACGTGCCGTCGCGCGAGCGCAGTACACCGCGCACGTCGCGGCCCGCGCGGTCGGTAGCGCGACCGACGGGCGTGAATCCACTCACCAGCACGGGCCGACCGCCTTGGTCGGGCACGATCGTCTCACCGGCGGCGTGCCGCATGGCGAGCAGTTCGATGTGATTGATGTAGTGCGTCTCGAGCGCTTCGTTGCGCAACTCGAGTCGTACCCTACCCGTGGAATCCGCGCGCACCCGCAGCGGATCGACATCGCGCTGCTCCATGAGCGGCGCAATGGAGTACGAGAAGCCCTCGGCCTGCAGCTCGGCCGTCGCGCCGGTGTCGGCGTACACGGTAGGGCACGAGCCGAAAATGGCGATCCCAAGAATCAGCGCGCCGAAGCCGGCCGCTACCGTGCCGGCGACCGATGCGACCACGGTGGGCACCGCATTGACCTTGTTTTCGAACGTCTCGACTCCCACCACGCTGTCCATCGGCACACTGTCGTCCACACGCGGTATCCCGTTGTGCAGCGTGTACCGACGGCCCTCGCCAGTCAGGCTGTCACGCGTCACGGTGGCACCGGTGCGAAACACGACGGTGCTGCCGTCCTTCAAGTGTGCCTTGATTGGCGATGTGATGCGCGTCGGCGCACCAGCGGCGGGACGCTCGACGGCGCGGACTTCCGTGCGATAGAACACGCACGCGGCCGAGAAGGCGACGGCGCCGAGGGCAGCGATCAGCGCCAGCGAGCGCAACGCGGGGGTTCGAACACGAGCTCTGAGCGATTTCATATCGAGCACTCCGGGAAGGTGTGGCACGTACCTCCCAAGGTGCTACACGCCGAACGGGCCGGCTATCCGTCAGATGACGTACAGCCGGCCCGCTGAACCGCCGCCGTGACTTAGTGCTTGGCGGCCGCGGCCTTGAAGCGTGCCCGCATCTGCAGCAGTTCGTCGCTGTGGCCCACGTTCTTCTTGGTCGCGTCTTCGAGGAGCTTCATGATGGCGATGTTATCCTCGACCACCGTGGGCGTGCCCTGCAGGTGCACACCGAAACCGAAATGTTCACCCGGCACCAGCACCATCTCGTTGTGCAGCACCACATCGCTGGTGTCGTCGGCGATCCGTACGACCACGAACTTCTTGCCGGCCTTTTCCATGAAAGAAATCCGCAAGCCGTTCACGCCGTCGGGCCACGGGGCATAGGCGTGCTGCTGGCCATCGCTTCCCTCGAATGAGGTCGAGTCGGTAGTCTGCTTCATGAAGTTCTTTTCGAAATTGCCGGCGTAGCGAAGGGCGTGTCGCATTCGTGAAGTCCTTGTGCGTGAAAAGCAGGTGAAACGGAGCGGTCTCTGGAATATCGCACCGATCGGGCGCGATGGCGAATTACACGGACCGCGCCGCCCGGGCCGCCTTGAACTGACGGGCGCGCAGCACGCGCAAATACAGCCCGCCGGAGAAGAACACCAGCGCGCTGAGCCCCAGCAGCTCCTCCCGAGAGAGGTTGGTGAGCACCCAGACGCAGACGGCGGCCCCGAGAATCGGGACCAGTGGTCCGCCGGGGATGATGAAGGGGGTGTCAGCGGTCTGCACGCCACGCTGGCGCAGGCGCAACACGGCGAGACAGACGGCGACGTCGACCAGCAGCACCGACGCGGTCCCCAGGATGGCCAGCGACCTGAAGGCCCCCAACACCGCCAGCGCGCAGGCGATCGCCGCAAACACCAGAATGGCGACGTACGGCGTGTCATACCGTGGATGCACCTTGGCCAGCGGCGCCGGCAGCAGACCGTCCTTGGCGGCGGCGTACAGGCAGCGCGGTGACACCAGCAAGTCGCC
The DNA here is from genome assembly GCF_031426495.1 of Gemmatimonas sp. Classification (NCBI taxonomy): domain Bacteria; kingdom Pseudomonadati; phylum Gemmatimonadota; class Gemmatimonadia; order Gemmatimonadales; family Gemmatimonadaceae; genus Gemmatimonas; species Gemmatimonas sp. Next base: position 11,310 of record NZ_JANPLK010000006.1, read on the forward strand.
GTTCACATTGGCGAAGATCGACAGAGACACCGCACCCAGCAGCAGTGTTCGCCCCCACGGCCCCATGAGCTGTTCCGCCGTTGCGGCCAGCGGCGTGACCGTCTGCCGTGGTAGGTCGGCACCCAGCACGCCCTCGGCGACCAGCTGCAAGCCGAAATACAAGCCGACCACCGTGGCCACACCCATGAGCAGCCCCAGAGGCACGGTGCGGCTCGGATTGCGCAGCTCTCCACTGGCCGACAACGACGCTTCGCCGCCCACGAAGGCGAACATCAGCAACAACACCCCGCTGCCGAGTGTGGACGCGCTGGGCATGCTGGACGGAATGATGTGCGACAGATCGATGTGCGGAATACCCACCACGAGCAGCAAGAGCAACGGCAGCAGCTTGAGTACCGTGAGCACGACGACCAGTCGCGCGCCGGTTTTCACGCCCATGATGTTGACGCCGGCCATGAAGGCGAAGAGCCCGATGAGGGCAAGCGCTCGCGGCACCGGCTGCGCGAGGATCGGCGCGGCGGTGGCGAGCGCACTGACGAGCACATCGGCCAGTGCGGCGTCGGAGCAGGCGGCGAAGCCGAACCACATGAGATTGGCCGCAATGAACCCCGCGAATGGACCGAACGCTGTTTCCACGTACGCGTACGCGCCACCGCTTTCGTGGACGCGACTGCCCACTTCGGCGAAGCAGAGGAAGATCAGCATCACCAGCACGGCGCAGATGGCGTAGCCGAGCGCGGTGGCACTGCCGAGGGTGGCAGCGACGAGTCCGGGCACGGCGAAGATGCCGGCGCCGATCGTGCCGTTGGCGAAGATGAGGGCGAGGGTGCCCGGCCCGAGCACGCGGCGCAGCGCGCCGCTTTCACGGCTCGTGTCCGTCATGGTTCCGACACCGACGGCTGGTCGGCGATGGCGCCCATGACGGCGACCTGCAGGTCACGCGTGGAAAAGGGCTTCTGGATGAAGCGGACCGTTGCGTCCATGACCCCGTGGTCGGCGATGATGTCAGCCGTGTAGCCTGACATGAAGAGCACGTGAATTCTTGGATAGCGCTGCCGCACGACACCGGCCAGATCGCTCCCATTCATGCCCGGCATGATGACATCCGTGAGCAGCAGGTTGATCGGCCCTGGGTGCGCCTCCGCCACTTCAATCGCGTTCTTCGGTCCAGTCGCCACCAGCACGTCGTAGCCCAGCCGATGAAGCATGGTGCTCGTGAGCTTGAGGATCGACGGCTCGTCCTCGACGACCAGAATCGTGCCGTGTCCGCGCGGCAGCGCGTGCTCCGACGGTGTTGTGAACGAGGATCGCGCCTCGCCGTGATGTCGCGGCAGGAAAATCTCGAACGTGGTACCGCGATTGACGACGCTGTGAACCGCGATGAAGCCGCGGTTCTGCCGGACGGCCCCATCCACCATCGACAGGCCAAGCCCCGTTCCCTCACCCAGGCGCTTGGTCGTGAAGAAGGGCTCGAAAATGTGCGCAACGACCGCCGGTTCCATGCCGCGCCCGGTGTCGCCCACGGCGAGACAGACAAAGTCACCAGGAATGGCCTCGGGAACGACGCGACAGTACTCCGCATCGACGCGCACATTGCTCGTCGTGATGGTCATGGTCCCGGAACCGATGCCTTCCGTCGCGATCGCATCCCGTGCATTGACGCAGAGGTTCGTCAGAATTTGATCGAGCTGCGACGGATCCATCCACACGGGCCACAGCGACGGTGATCCCTGCCAAGTGATGGAGATATTCTCACCGATCAACCGCTGCAAGAGCGACAGCGTCGCGGCGACCGTCGCATTCAGATCGAGCGACTGCGGCTCAATGGGCTGCTTCCGGGCGAAGGCCAGCAGCTGACGCGTCAGGGCGGCGGACCGCTGTGCCGCATTCTGAATTTCCTTGAGATCGAGATAGCACGGCTGATCGGGCGACACTTCCAGCAGCGCCATTTCGGTATGGCCCAGGATCACACCGAGCATGTTGTTGAAATCGTGGGCGACGCCACCGGCGAGGCGACCGATCGACTCGAGTTTCTGCGCCTGCGCCAACTGCGCCTGGAGCGCCGCCTGCTCGGCGACGGCTTGCCGTCGCGCCGTGATGTCTCGTGTGATGGCGAGGACCTTGTCCACCCGGCCATCGGCATCCGGCAACGGAGCGGCATGAGTTTCCAGCCAGCGCCGCGTACCGCGCAAGCCAACGATCTCGAACTCGACCAGACCCGGCACGCCGTCCATCGCCTGCTTGTTCAGGGTTCCGAAGGCCGCTCGATGTTCGGGCAGAATGAATTCCGCGAGCCCACGTCCGCGTACGTCGTCCAGCGAGTCCGCTTCCAACATCGCGAGCCCAGCACGATTCATCTCCAGCAACTCGCCACTCGCGGACACGACCTTCACGCACTCCGGCTCGGCTTCGACGATCGTGCGATAGCGCGCCTCACTCGCCCGCAGCGCGGACTCCGCCTGCAACCGCGAGGTCAGATCCGTTGCCACCGCCATGAATCCTTCGATCTCGCCCGACGCGCCACGGAGCGCCGTCACCGCGAGTGAGACCGGAACGCGCGATCCGTCTTTGCGGATGTACGTCCAGTCGTGGCGATTAGGCAACGCTCTGATGGCCTTCGCCACGAACACGTCAAAGCCGGGCGCAATCTCCTCACCCAACTCCTGCGAGAATTCCCGGGCGCGCTCGACCAGCTGCTCGGCGTCGTGAAACACCGCCCCCGATCGACCAATTATTTCGCTGGCGGAGTAGCCAAGCATCCGCTCCGCCGCTGGATTGAAGGTCAGAATGTTGCCGGAGGAATCGGACGAGATAATCGCATCGCCGGCGTGGGTAACCAGCGCGTGTTGCCAACGCGCCGCGGCTTGGTGCGCAGCCTCCGCCTGCTTGCGGGCCGTGATGTCGACCATCAGCCCCCGAATCCATCGGGGCTCACTCGCTTCCATTACCACCGTGACGAGATCGCAAATCCAGCGTTGCTCCCCGCTTCGGCAGAGAAATCGATACTCGAACTCGTGGTCCTCGAGGCGGGCGGTCGCAGCCGCACAGTACGCCACCGCGAACTCACGATCGTCCGGATGAATACGGCTGGCCCAGAAACCGGGCCGGCACCACTCGTCGCGCGTAAAGCCCGACACGCGCTCGGCATTCTCGCTAACCGATGTGAACTGGAACGTCGACGCGTCGGCTTCCCAGACGATCACTCCGGTCGAATCGAGGAGTAGACGGAACCGTCGGTCCGACTCGCGCTCAGCAGCCTCCGCCGCCGTGCGCGATGTCGACATCCGCCGCAGCGCGAACTCGATGCGCCACGGTAGTATGGCGAGGTAGCCGCGTGCGGCGTCCTTGATGAGAACGTCGTCCACACCGGCGTACAGCAACTCGGTCGTGTTGGCCTCCCGACCGGCTTCGACGAGGATGATCACCACCTGTTCGGTGAACGCGTCGGTGACGTTGCCGGTGAGCTCGTCACGGGCCAGCACGACGTCGAAGGTCTCCTCGCCCAGCAGGGCGCGCGCTGCAGCAACCGACGGAACGACGGTCACGATCAGCGGCAGTTGCTGGTCCGAGACGAATTCGGTCAGGGCCCGCGCGTCGTGGGGGTCCTGTTCGATGTAGAGGACGCGGCGCATCGCGCCACTGGCTTTCACGGCCGACCGGCCGCTGGGCGCGCGTCGGCGGCGATGACGGCGTTGAGCAGCACGTCGGCGCCGTTCGCGATGTCGGCGGCGCGGGAGAACTCCTTGGGTGAGTGACTGATGCCACCCACGCTCGGAATAAAGATCATGGCCATCGGGGCGATGTGCGCGATCTCCTGGGCATCGTGACCGGCGCCACTGGGCATCCGTTGCGACGACAAGCCGAGCGCGGTGGCGCTGGATTCGATCCAGTTCATGACCTGCGGATCGGAGACGGCGGGCGTGCTGTCGGTGAGTCGCTTGAAGGCGAAGGTGGTTGTGGTGGCCGTACCGATTTCGCGCGCAAGCCGCTCGAACACGTCGGTGAAGTGCTCGATCTTTTGTTGGTCGAGATCTCGCAGGTCGACCGTCATCACGACTTGGCCGGGAATCACGTTGGTGGTGTTGGGCGACACGACCATGCGGCCCACGGTGGCCACCTGGCGTCCGGGTTCGGCCCGCACGGCGTCGTTCACCGCCACGGTGAACTTGGCGGCGGCGAGCATGGCATCCTGACGCTGATCCATGGGCGTGGCGCCGGCGTGATTGGCGAAGCCGGTGATGGTGACTTCGAACCAACGCAGTCCGACGATGCCCTGCACCACACCGATCTGCTTACCGGCCTTTTCGAGCAGGCCACCCTGCTCGATGTGCAGTTCGATGTAGCAGGCGATGTCGCCCTTCTTCTTCACCGATTCGGCCAAACGCGACACGTCGCCGCCAATGATGCCGATGCCTTCGCGAATGGTCTTGCCGGAGCGGGCTACTTTCGCCAGCTCGGCGTCGGTCATTTCACCGATGGCGGTTTTGCTGCCGGTGGTGCCGCCTTCTTCGTTCTGCCAGATCACCACATCGAGCGGGTGGCGCAGCCGGGTGTTCGTTTCACGCAGCGTGCGCGCGACTTCGATGGCGCCGAACGATCCCACGGGGCCGTCGAAGTTGCCACCGTCGGTGACCGAGTCGACGTGCGAGCCGATGAGAATGGGTTTCAGCGCGCGATTGGTGCCCTCGAGTCGCGCATAGATGTTGCCAGCGGTATCGATACGCGGCGTAAAGCCGGCGTCGCGCAGCAATTGCTGCGTGAAGGCGCGCCCAGCGAGATCGGCTTCGGAGTAGGCCACACGATTGATACCGGTGGGCGTGCGTCCGATGCTGTCGAACCTGGTGAGCCACTCGTTGAGTCGCGCGCCGTTCACGCGCAGGGGCGCAGTCGCGGGAACGGCGCGGAACGCGTTGGAGAAATACGGTATGACGAGCGGCATCGACGCCAGGGCGCCGGCGTGACCGAGAAAAGTACGACGCTTCACGAATCAGCCTCGAGCAGCGATGGTGCGGATAGCGGCCGCCAGTTTGTCAGCGTCGGCGGGGGTGTTGTACAGCGTGGGGGTGACGCGCACGCAATCGCCCTTGGCGAGTCCGGTGCGCTGAAAGGTGAAGATGCCGAACTCATCGTGCAGCGTAGTGGCGAGTGCGCGATTGGCCTCGCTCGTGCCACGGTTGTGCAGTCGGAAACCGGTGATAGCACCGGTGAGCGTGGCGTCTTCGGGCGTGAGAATGCTCACGCCCTTCACATCAGCCACGGCGTGCACCCAGCGGTCGCGCAAATAGCGCAAACGCGCAGCCTTCTGCGGAATCCCGATGCTGAGCTGAAAGTCGATGGCGTCGGTAATCGTCATCACGGTCGCGAAGTGCGTAGTGCCAGTGTGAATGCGGCTTTCGATCCGATCAAGCGGCGCACTTTCATCGGCGTGCGCACGATCGATGGCACTGAGGCGATCCTCGCGGATGTACAGGGCGCCGGCACCGATGGGCGCTCCGATCCACTTGTGCAGGTTGAGCCCCACGAAATCGGCGCCCAGGTCGGCCATGGTCAGCGGCACCTGTCCGAACGAATGGGCGGCATCGACCACGACGTCTACACCGCGCGCCTTGGCCATCTTGGCAATCTCACCGACGGGCAGCAGCAGGCCGGTTTTGTTGTTGCAGTGCGTGAGCAACAGCAGCTTGGCGCGCGGGTTGGCGTCGAGCGAGTTCGAGTACAGTTGGAGAATGTTCTCGCGCGAGGCCGGCTCCGGGATGTCGAGCGTGACCACCTTGGCCTGGCAGCGTGCGGCGAGGGCATTCATGGCCCACTGCATCGCGTTGTAATCGAGATCCGCGTAGATGATCGTGTCGCCGGGCTGCAGGCGATTATACTGCCCGATCAGGGCCTGCAGCGCCTCCGTCGCGCCGCGGGTGAAGGCGAGTTCGGTGGGCTTGGCCCCCACGAACGCAGCCACCCGCTCACGGGCCGTGCGGAACATCGCGGGATACTCGCGCCGCGCGAAGTACGAGCTCTCGCTGTTCACGCGATCGATGTAGCGGTGATACACCTCGAGCACGGGCTGCGCCATCATGCCGAAGTAGCCCGCTTCCAGATTTGTGGTGCGCGGCGTGATCCGATACTTGGCGGCGACCAGCGCCCAGTACGCCTCGTCACGCGCCACGTCGTGCAGCGCGCCGGTATGCGGCGTGAGGGGGGCACCTGGCTCGGCTGAGCGCGGCGACGGGCTTGCGGCAGCGGCACTCGGGGCAGCGACGGCGGCGGCACCGAGAATGGCCGCGCTCTTCACGAAATCCCGACGGGAGCGGTCTGTAGGCATCCCTGACGGTACGGGCTCGGGCGGCTGACCGCAATCAGCCGGCGGTGGTGTGGCTCGTTGGCATCGTTGAACTGATCACACAGAGAAAAGGAGCTTAGGAGAGCACAGGGGGCTGACCCGGGCGCGTGTCCTCTTTTTCTCTTTGGCTCTTTGTCTCTGTGTGATCGGGCACGCGGCGCTTGGAAGCCACGTGATCGCGGCGAATCAGCGCACTAAGAGCTCGCCCGCCCACACGGGTGTGGCGGGGTTGCCAAATGTGAGTCGATAGACGCCCGGGCGGTCGGCTTGGAATTCGAAGTCCCACGTTTGGCCGGCCCAGCCTCGGAATTTGGCGGGAAGCAGTTCGCGCTGAGCGGCGGGCATTTCGAAGCCATCGCGGGCCACGGCGCGCCAGGTGACGGGGCCTGTGCTGTCGGAGAGCGTGAGCGTGTTGCCGTTCACGGCGCCGATGAAGACGAAGCGCAGGCGATGGGTAATACCGCGTTCCAGCACCTTGGGTGGCGGGGCCGAGTCGCCGTTCACAAGGAGGCGCGCGGGTTCATCGGGGCCATCCCATCCCACCACGAATAGGTGATCGCGCGCCGGGTTGTAGCGCTGCCCTGGTTCGAGCACGACGATGCCGCCATAGAGTCCCGACGTGAGCTGCACGACGTCGTTGAGGTGCGTGTGGTAGATAAAGGTGCCGGCTCGTGGAAGCGTGAGTCGCGCGATGAACGAATCAGCCGGTGCGATCGCAGGCGCGTGTTTCCCCGGCGCACCGCTCCATCCGGCCACGCCGTCGAAAAAGCTCTCCAGTTCGATACCATGCCAGTGCACGGCGGTCGACTCCTTGAGATGATTGATGACAGTGATGTCGGTGGGCTGTCCGCGCGTGAGGATCAAGGGAGAGCCAGGGATGTTGACCGAGTCGGCCGACGGCGATGCACCCTCTTGCAGCACGAAGCCCAGCGCCCGTTCCGACTTGCCGCGCCGCGCGCCTTCCTGCACGTGCAGCCGCATCGTTCGCGGCGCGGGGCGGCGCGCAGCCACCGTGCGCACGCGATCGGTCACGGAAATACCCATCACCAGTCCGGCCATGTGTTTGGCCGCGTCACCGGAGTGATGATCGTGGGCGTTGACGCCGGGCGTGAAGCGCGAGTCGGCGACGGCGTGAAAGGCCAGATGGCAGTGAAAGAGCCAGTTCCCCGAGCGCGCCGCCACCCACTCCATGTCCATCGTCGTAAAGGGGTCCATCAACTCGGTCACGAGCATCGGCTGCTTTGCCTTCGCGCGCGCCGTGACACGTTCCTGGTCGGCCTTCGCCAACAACTTGAAATAGAACCCGTGCAGATGCATGGGATGCGGACGGATCGTGCCGTTCACGATGCGCCAGCGCAGCGTATCGCCGGTCTGCGCCGTGATGCGCTCGGTGTAGGGCCAGCCGCGTCCATTGATGGCGAGGGCACTCCGATAGCGCTCGACCGTACCGTCACCCCACACGTTCATCACGAAGATGCGATCGTCGGTACGCGCGCCGATGGAGTCGATGACGAACGCGCCGTACGTCTGCTCGCGTTCGCGCACGTCCCAGTTCACGACGCCGACCTGTGCGCCGTAAACGTAGGTGCCGGGGGCGCCGGCCACGAAGCGACGGGTAGTGGTCTGGCCGGGTTTGAGCGTGATCGAGTCGAAGCCGGGTTTGCTGTTGAGTCCCCGCCACGTCACTGCGGAATCGGCCAGTGCGTTGGTCATGCGCGCCATGATCACGGTACCGGCACGCACGCGGATCAGCGGCGCCGGCACCTGCGGCGCGCGTCCGACTTCGCCGATCACCGGCCCTTCCACCACGTCGCCGCTCTCCCCCTCGGGGTACCAGCGCGCCATCCGGATATCGAGGTCGACGAACATCGTGTCGGCCACTTTCCGTCCCGCCGCGCGCCGGTTGTCGTTGGCGTCGGCGACTGGTGTCGCCTTGGTGCCAAACCCCAACCATGTGGTGAGTGCGGCCACGAACAGATACGACCAGGGGCGAGCGAGCATTTCGTTATTCCAAAGCAGGGGGGCCCGAGCGGTTGACGCGGCAGATGATAGCGCGGGCCGGCGAAATCCGCGAGCGGCGTGAATCCACTGACATTCGCATGAAAACCATTCATCATCGTTTATGAGCGCTTCGCCATGATTGCGTTGGCGACGGGCGTTGCTGAACTGATCACGCGGAGGCGCCGAGAGCGCAGGGTACGCAGAGGGAGAAGCCTGTGTGGCAGGCTTGGTGGAATGCAGAGCTGCGACTCTGCGGCCTCTGCGCACTCTTCGCCTCCGCGTGATCCAGCACGCCGATGCCGGACGAACGCGCTGTGATCAGTTCCTGCGGTGCCCGTTCCGCAGCACACCCCCCCGGGAGAGATTCTCGACATGTCCTTCCCGCCATGGTTGAACCGGAGTCGCTGGCCCACGCTCGCCGTGCTGCTCGCCTTGGCCGCCAGCGCCTGCGCGGACGGCCCCACCGACACGACGCCGCCTGTGGTGCCGACGCCGGTGCCGCCGGTCAGCTATGTGGCCGGTCAGTCGTACTTCGGGCGCAATGGCTACGTGGAGTACATCGCCGGCAACACGCCGGTGATTCTCACGGCGCCGCATGGGGGCACGCTCAGCCCGTCATCGATCCCCGACCGCACGGCCAGTGCCTGCGGCGGTACCGCCACGACGGTGACCGACGCGAATACGCTAGAGCTCGTGCGCACCATGCAGACGCGCTACGCCGCGCGCTTCGGCACGTATCCGCACGTCATCATCTCGCACCTCGCGCGACGTAAGCTCGACCCCAACCGCCTGCAACCCGAAGCCGGTTGTGGCAATACCGAAGCCGCGACCGCGCTCGGCGAATGGCACCGCTACATCGACCTCGCCAAGAGCGCGGTGCTAACGGCACACGGCAAAGGGTGGTACATGGACATCCATGGTCATGGTCATGCCGTGCAGCGACTCGAACTCGGCTACCTCGTGACCGGTACGCAGCTCGACGGCACCGACGCTGCCCTCGATGCGTCGAGCGCACTCGAGAACAGCGCCAGTATTCTCACGCTGTCGCAGTCGTCGCCGCTGCCGTTCTCCGCCCTTTTGCGTGGCCCCACCAGCCTCGGTTCACTCTACGCCGGCCTCGGATTTCCGGCGGTGCCGAGCAGCAGCGATCCGCGGCCGAACGGGGCCGAATACTTCAATGGCGGCGACAACACCCGCCGGCACTCGTGCGGCAGTGCCGCCGGGCCACTCGGCGGCACCACCGGTGGGTTGATCTGCGGCGTGCAGATCGAAGCCAACTTCGTGGGTGTGCGCGACAACGCCGCGAATCGCGAACGCTTTGCCGATGTCACGGCGCAGGTGCTGGAGCAATACCTGCGGGTGCACTGGGGGTTGCTGCTGGCGCCGTGACCGGCTGGCGCGCTTCGGATGGCGCCGTGGTGGCGACTGGCGCCGGAGGTTCACGCGAAGGGCGCGAAGGGCCGCGAAGGAACGCGAAGAACTACTTCGTTTGCGACCGCGAGCTGCTGAATGACTCCGCCAGCACGGCGTCATGATCTTTCGCCGTTCCCTTGGGTGCTTCGATCTGACCAAGGCTCTCGAGAAACCGAAGCATCGGGCTGGAGCTCTGCCGCTCTTCAACGGGACGCTTGGGAGTTCGCATAAATGAAATATTGATACGATCTCACAATCGCCGCCACCTCGTGGCCGTCCGCTGTTGCTGTTCTTCGCGCCCTTCGCGGCCCTCCGCGCCCTTCGCGTGAACCAGCGATCCCTCCCCACGCACCGACGCCGTCCGAAGCGCACCGCATCCCCCCGATCCACCACCCACCGCGATAGCTTCCCCCCATGGCTTCCGACTCCACTTTCCTCGGCGATCTCCCTCCCGACGACTTCCGTGCTGCGGCCCATGCCGCCGTGGACTGGATCGCTGATTACCTCGAACACGCCACGCAGCTGCCGGTGAAAAGCCGGGTGCAGCCGGGCGCCATTCGGGCCGCGTTACCCGCGTCGGCGCCGGCGCAAGGCGAACCGCTCGAGGCCATGCTGCGCGATTTCCGCGACACCATCATGCCCGGCATCACGCACTGGAATCATCCCGGGTTCTTCGCCTACTTCGCCAACAGCGCGTCATATCCCGGCATCCTGGGTGAACTGCTGGCGGCCGGCCTCAACGCCAACGGCATGTTGTGGGTGACCAGTCCCGCCGTGACCGAGCTGGAACAGGTGTCGCTCGATTGGCTGCGACAGCTGATGGGCATGGGCGATGGATGGTTCGGGCAGATCACCGACACGGCCAGCGTCAGCACCTTCTACGCCTTGGCCGCGGCGCGTGAGCAGGCCGGCCTCGACGTGCGCATGCAAGGCATGGCCGGACGCGCCGACATGCCGCGCCTGCGCGTGTACTGCAGCGAGCACGCCCACTCGTCGATCGACAAAGCGGTGATCGCCCTCGGACTCGGCCACGAGAACCTCGTGAAGATCCCCGCCGACGAAAGCTTCCGCATGCGCCCCGATGCGCTCGAGTCGGCGATTCAGGCCGACATCGCGGCGGGCTTCCGTCCAATCGCCGTGGTGCCGTGCGTGGGAACGACCAGCATGACCAGCGTGGATCCCGTGCGCGCTGTGGTGCGCATTGCGCGCGCACATGGCTGCTGGGTGCATGTCGATGCGGCGTACGGTGGTGTGACCGCGATCGTACCCGAGATGCGGCATCTCATGGACGGCACCGACGACGCCGACTCGTTCGTGGTGAATCCACACAAGTGGCTGTTCACCCCGATGGATTGCTCGGTGATGTACACGAAGCATCCGGAGGCCCTTAAGCGCGCCTTCGCGCTGCTGCCCGAGTACTTGATCACGAGCACGCAAGATGAGACGGTGAACCTGATGGACTACGGCATTCAACTGGGTCGCCGGTTCCGCTCACTGAAGCTGTGGATGGTGATGCGTGCGTACGGCGCCGAAGGCATCGCCGAGCGCATTCGCTTTCATTGTGACCTGGCGCGCGACTTTGCCGGCATGGTGCATTTCGAGAGCGGTGGATGGGAGATCACGGCGCCCGTCACGATGTCGCTGGTGTGTTTCCGCTACGCGCCGGCCGGTTTGAGCGAAGCCGACATCGCACGGGTGAACGCGGCGATCATGGAGCGCGTGAACGCCGATGGTCGAGCGTATCTGTCGCACACAAAACTGAACGGGAAGTACACGCTTCGACTGGCGATCGGCAACATCCGCACCGATCGCCGCCACGTGGAAACCGCGTGGGCCGATCTGCGCGCCGCGGCCGCGGCCGCGACCGCGAGTACGTAGCGGGAACACTGACAGGATCTCGGGGAAGCGCCTACCGCGCGTGTTTCGAGGGACGGATAGAAATAGGCATATCGCATAAGCCTTTTCTTCCTCCACCACGCCCATGACTCGTTTCTGCAAACTCTCCGCCGCCGCGCTGCTCCTGCTCGCGGCCTGCTCCTCCGCTGCTGAGAAGGCCGAGACCAGCGCCAGCACATCAGACGCGGCCGCCGCGGTCGGCGGGCAAGAGGCGGTCGATGACACCGTCTCGCAGCCGAATGTCGTGCGCGTGGCACTCGGCTCGAAGGACCACACGACGCTCGTCGCCGCACTCAAGGCCGCGGATCTCGTGAGTTCGCTGGCCAACGCCGGTCCGTTCACGGTGTTCGCGCCTACCAACGCCGCGTTCGACAAGCTCCCCGCCGGCACCGTGGAGTCGCTGCTCAAGCCGGAGAACAAGCTCTCACTCAAGACCGTGCTGCACCATCATGTCACCACCTCTGCGCTGGACGTGGCAGATCTCACCGATGGACAGTTGCTCGGCATGGTCGATGGCGTCAGCGAGACCATCACGAAAAAGGATGGTGCCACCTACATCGGTGGCGCCAAGGTGATTGCTTCTGTCCGCGCGTCGAACGGATGGGTGCACGTCATCGATGGCGTGCTTGTTCCTCCGTCGAAGTAGCCGCACACTCCATCATTCGCGCCTCGGCCAGTCCCGAGGCGCAACTACTTGCGTCGCCGCGCGGCTTTGCGTTCGCGGCGTACGCGCTGCCAGCGCACGAAGCCGAGGATGGCCGCAAACACCAGGACGGCACCGACGATTTCACCGGCGCGGTCGAGGTGGCCGAGGGTCTGCACCGCGGCCTCGCCAGCGGCATAGCCGACCAGCGTGAAGGCCGCGGTCCAGAGCGCCGATCCGATCAGCGAGAGCGGCAAATAGATGTACAGGGGCACGTTGGCCGCACCGCAGGCCATCGGCAGCACGATCCGCAGGCCGAAGGCAAAGCGGACCAACAGCGAGGCCTTGAGCTGGTTGCGTCGCACGACGCGCAGGGCGACGGTGCCGGTGGCGCGCACCCGCGGGAACCGACGGCGGATGAATTCCCATTTCCAGCGACCCACCACGTACAGCAGGGTGGTGGCCACCCAGCCGCCCAGCGTGATCGACAGGATCACCCGGGACATCTGCAGCTCGCCTTCGTGGGCGGCGATGCCGCCGAAGATGGGGGAGAGCTCTTCGGTCACGATGGCCGATGCGCCGAGGATCACATAGGTCCAGAAGCTGTCGGTCACCGACTCCAGCCACTTCGTGACGTCGAGCGCAGCCACCACGACGCCAAAACCCGACGCACTGGACAGCACAACGCTCGCCACCCGCAGCAGGAGCGCGGGGGCGAGCGTGGTCGCGACCAGGATCGAAGACATCGGCGGGAGCATACCCCGCCAATGTAATCAACTAGATCAGTCGCCCGCCTCGGCCATGGGCAATTCGAGCGTACGGAATTGACCCGTGTGCGGCGGCGTGAGTCCGACGCGGCGGGAGACCCACGTACGCATGTTGTCGAAGATCTCGTAGAACGTCGGGATCACGAGCAACGTGAGCACCGTGCTGGTGATCACACCGCCGATCACCGCGACGCCGAGCGGGGCGCGGAACTGCGCGCCTTCACCGCGGCCCAGGGCCACCGGGATCATACCGGCAATCAGGGCGAAGGTGGTCATCAGAATGGGACGCAAGCGAATCGCGCCTGCTTCGATGAGCGCTTCCCGCAGTGGCATGCCGTTCTTCTCGCGGGCCCACTTGGCGAAGTCCACCAGCAGAATCGCGTTCTTCGCCACGATACCACACAGCAAGATCACGCCGATGAGGCTCATGAGGTTGATCGTGTTGCCGGTGATCGCGAGCGCCCCCATGACACCGATCAGAGACAACGGCAGCGAGATCAGAATGGCGATCGGATCGAGGAACGAGCCGAACTGCACCACCAGAATGAGATACATCAGCGCCACCGCCACGCCGAGCGCGATGAAGATGCTGCCGAAGACTTCGTTCTGCTGCTCCACCTGACCACCACTCGACATCTTGACGCCGGCCGGCAATTGGATGGTGCTCGTTTTCTTTTCGAAGTCGCCCATGACTTCGGTGAGCGAGCGACCGGCGATGTTGCCTTGCACCTTGATCACGTTGTCGCGATCGAGGTGGTTCACGATGGCCGGACCGAGCTCACTCTTGATGCGCGCCACTTGCTGCAGCGGCACCAACTGTGAACCGGAACCCTGACCAAGCGCGATGGGCAACTGGGCCAAGTCGGCACCGCGGGCGCGCGCTTCCGGCGCGAGTCGCACCATGACCTTGCGCGTCTGGTTGGTGGGATCGACCCAGTCACCGGCGTCGAGACCGGCAAACGCCGGGCGGATCGCCTGCGCCACCTGTCCGACACTGAGACCCAGCGACGCGGCCAGCGCACGATCGACCTGCACCGTGAGTTCGGGCTTGAGGCCCTTCGTGCTGAGGCCCACGTCCACCGCGCCCGGCGTACTCTTAAGCGCGGCGAGATACTGATCGGCCACGGTTTGCAGGGCGGCCTTGTCGTTCCCGCGCAGCTCGAGCGAGATCTGCTTCTCCTGGCCGGCAAAGTCGCTGGTGAACACCGAAATACTGCTACCGCCCACTTTCTTCACGTCTTCACGCATCGAGGCGGCGAGTGATTCGGCGTCGCGCTGGCCGACCTTCAGTCGATCGCCCTTCTTGCTGAGCTTGAGATACACACTGGCCATGTCGACGGCGCCGCTCGCGCCGCCGGCGGTCACGAAGGTGTATGTCACCTCCGGATAGCGCGTGGTATCGCCCATGATGGCGAGCGTTTCGGTGACCTTTTGCCGCAGATAGTCGAGATTCGCACCCGGCGGCGTTTCCACCGTCATCTGGACTTCGGCGTTGTCTTCCAGCGGGAAGAAGCCGCCGCCGACGAGTCCAAGCGCCGGCATGGCGATCGCCGTCGCGAAGCTGGCCACCGCCAACAGCACCATCGACTTCGGGTGATCGAGCGCCCAGCCGATCAGCTTGCGGTAGTTGTTGGCGAGGCCATCAAACCACTTGTTGAACTTGTCGAGCTTCTTCGTGATCCACCACTTCTCATGCTCTTCCTCATGCGGATCGGGCCAGTAGGCCGACAGCATGGGATCGAGCGAGAAGGACACGAATAGCGACACGAGTACCGAACAGGCAATAGTCAGGGCGAACGGCTTGAACCACTGACCCGACTCACCCTGCAGGAACGCGATCGGGATGAACACCGCGATGATTGAGAACGTCGTGGCCGCCACCGCGAGGCCGATTTCATCGGTGCCTTCGCGTGCCGCCGTGTAATGGTCTTTCCCCATCTCCACGTGTCGTACGATGTTCTCACGGACCACGATGGCGTCGTCGATCAGGATACCGATGGCCAGCGAGAGACCGAGCAGCGACATGGTGTTGAGCGTGAAGCCGAAGGCCCACACTGCCACGAAACTGGCCAGCACCGACACCGGCAACGCGAGGCCGGTGATCACGGTGGAGCGCCACGAGTTGAGGAACAGGAACACCACGAGCACGGTGAGGACGGCGCCCTCGACGAGCGCATCGCGCACATTGGTGACCGAGTTCTCGACCCGCTCGCCCTTGTTCTTCACCACGTCGAACTGCGCGCCCTTGGGCAACGTTGGGCGCAGCTCTTGGACCTTCTTGAAAATCGCCTCGGCCACCGCCGTGGTGGAGTAGCCGTTGGTCTTCTTGATCTCGATGCCCACCGCATCGCGGCCATTGTAGAGCGCCAGCGTGCGCTGCTCCTCCACGCCGTCGACGGCCGTCGCCACGTCACCTAAACGCACCACGCGACCGGCCCGCTCCGATACCACCAACTGCATGAAGTCGTCGGGCGATTGCAGTCGACCCTGCAATCGGATCGTGCGCTCATCAAGGGAACTGGTGACGCGACCGACCGGGACCGCGAGGTTGCCGGTTTGCAGTGCGGCCACGACCTGCGGCACGCTCACGCCCGCCGACTGCAACCGCTGCGGATCGAGGTTCACCGTGAGCTCGCGCTTCACGCCACCCGACACCTGCACGTCGGCCACACCGGCGATCGAGCGCAGTTCGCGCGTGATGCCGGGATCGGCGATCTGCGTGAGTTGCGCCGGTGTGAGCGATGTCGAGTACAGCGACAGCGTCACGATTGGCGCATCGGTGGGATTGAACTTCTTGAGGATCGGCTCCTCCATTTCCTGCGGGAGATCCTGACGTTTGGTGCTGATGGCGTCGCGGATGTCCTGCGTGGCTTCGGAGAGATCCTTGGAGTACACGAACTGCGTCACAATCTGGGCGAAGCCGTCGCGCGCCTCCCCGTTGATCGACTTGACGCCGGAGATGCTCTGGATCGCTTCCTCGATCGGTTCGAGCACTTCGCGCTCGACCTGCTCCGGGGATGCGCCGGGATAGATGATCGTGGTCAGCACGATGGGCGGCTGCACTTCCGGAAACTCGTCCGTTTGCAACTGCGACAGGGCGACCAAGCCGAAGCCCACCAGCGTGAGCATGGCCACGACGGTGATCAGCGGCCGCTTGATCGCGAAATCAGAAATGAACATGGGGGCGTGGTTGGATGATTATCCGATGGTTCAATTCTTCTTCGCGGGCGTCGGGGCGGGCGCGGCGTTGGATGCGGCAGCCGGCGTTGCATCACGCGGAGCCGACACCACCACCGACGATCCGATCGAGATGCCGCGGGCAGCGCCCAGCAACACGGTGTCGCCACTCGCGATGCCCGAGGTCACTTCAAACGCCGCCGCCGCTTCGTCGCGCACGCCCAACTGCACCTCGACCTTCTCCACCTTGCCGCCCTTGAGTCGCATCAGCGTCGGCACGATACCGGTTTGATCGACGGCCGTTTCGGGCACCATCACGCCGACGCGCTTCTCCGAGGCGACGCGCCCTTCCACGAACAGGCCGGCCACGAGCACACCGGCCGAATTCGGCACCGATGCCAACAAACGCACCTGCTTCGTCTGCGGATCCACCATCGGGCTCACCCGCGTCACCTTGCCTTCCAGCACGCGATCGGAGCCGTTGACCGTGAACAGCACCGGCGCACCCACGCGCACGTCCGCCAGCGCCGTGGTCGGAACCGACGCTTCCACCCGCAGGCTGCGCGGATCGATCACGGTGAACATGGCCGAACCCGGCGACACGATATCGCCCGGGCTCACCGCGCGCTCCGACACCACGCCGGCGAACGGTGAACGGATGACCGTGTTGCGCAGCATCTTCTCCGCCGACGACAGCCGCGCTTTCGCATCGGCCAACTGGGCCTGCGCACCAAGGCTGGCGCGGTCGGCCCCTTCCACATCGCGCTCGGCGATGGCACCAGCCGCGGCCAGCGTCTTCGAACGCTGCAGTTCGCGCGCCGCCTGTTCGGCTGCCACGGTCGCTTGCGCGACCGAGGATCGGGCCGAAATCGCGGCATCACGTACCGAGGCATCGTCGATGCGGCCGAGCACAGTGCCGGCGCTCACGCGCTCACCTTGCTCGACGTTCGTGGCGAGCACGGCACCGCTCATCTCGGCGCGAATGCGCGCTTCGCGATCGGCGGTCAACGTGCCGGAGATCGCCGGACCGCTGCGCAGCGTATCCGTGCGTGCCACCGCGATGTTGTCCGGCCCGATGTTCTGGGACACCGGCGCCGCGTTGGCGGTCGAGGCTTCCTTGTCTTTACTGCACGCGGTTCCCACCAGCGCTGCCGCGAGGAGAGCGAGGGACGCGGTTCGGCGAGTCATGGTATTCATCGAGTGGGGCCGGTGGACGAGGTGGAACCCTGCGACAGGGGGAGATAAGGGAGCAATTCGAGACGCTTGCGCGCGACCTGCAGATTGCGCGCGGCTTGCGCGCGGTTGGCGAGTGCCTGCTGCAATTGATTGCGCGTTTCGGACAGTTCGAGCTGCGTGGAAATGCCTTCGCGGAAGCGCACTTCGGCAATGTCGTAGGCGCGTTGCGCCTGTTCGGCCGTGCCGACACTGGCTTGCCACGACGCTTCCGATTCGGTGAGCTGCGCGACCGCCTGACGGGCATCGAGCGATGCGCCTTCTTGCGCGAGACGCAACCGCTGGCGCGCTTCGATCACCGACGCTTCCGCCGCCTGCACTTCACCACGTACGCGTCCGCCGGTGAAGAACGGATACGAGAGACCGATGCCGACGGTCCAGTTGGGGAAGAAATCCCCAAGACTTTTCGGCAGCACACCGACGGGATACGCAAGGCGCTGGTAGTTCGTGGTGGCCGAGATCGACGGCAGGCGCTGCGCCTTGGTGGCCTTCAATTGCTGCTGCGCCACTTCGACGCCCTTGATCGCCTGCTTCACCGGAGCGCGCGTGCCGATGCCGGTATCACTGCCGGCCAGGACACGCGACACCGCCGCCTGCACCTGCGGATCGAGCGTGAGCACGTCGGCCACGTTCACATTCACCGAAGTGATCGGCACCTGATTGACGACCGGTGCCGCGACGGGAGACTCGGCAATGCTGTCGGTGAGCGCGAGTGGCTGATCGGGCGGCAGGTTGAGCAGCTGACGCAACCGCACGTAGGCGAGATCGCGGTTGGTGCGCGACTGCAACCAGCCGGGCCGCTGATTGTCACGCGTGACGCGCGCACGAATGAGTTCGAACTCCGAGGCCGAGCCCACGTTACGCGTGAGCTGCACCTGTCGCAGCGTGCGTTCCGACTGCACGAGCGACGATTCCGAGATCGCAACCAGGCGATCGGTGAGTAGCGCATCGTAGTAGGCCTGCGTGACATCGAGCTGCACCTGCGCTTGCGCGCTGGTGATCCCGATCTCGGCCGACTCGCGGGTGGCCTTTGCCGCGCGGATGTTCGCGGTGGCGCGGCCGCCAGTGAACAACGGCTGTGACGCCGAGAGTCCGACGTTGAAGTTGTACTGCGAGGCGAAGATGCGCGTGATCGGGTTGTCGGCGGCCGACGTGGTATCGCCGCCACCGGAACCGCCATTGGAGCCGCTGTTTGATCGGCTGGAGATCGCAGCGAACTGGTTCTGCAGCTGCTTCTGCCAGTTCATCGTGGTGGCGAGCTGTGGCAGCAGCGCCGAGCGCGCCTGTCCAAGCTGCCCTTGCGCGCGCAGTGAACCGGCGCGGGCGATGGCGATCTGTTCGCTCTCACCGGTGGCCAGCGTCAGCGCCTCGGCCAGCGACAGCGGGCGCGGTGTGCCACCGACCGCGGGCTGAGCCGCAGCGCCACGTGGCGTCAGCGCCATCGTCAGCGTAGCGGACGCGGCCATGATCCTGACCGCGGGGAGTCTGAGTATGCGGCGCCATGCGCGCGCACCAAGGGAATGCATCATTTGGGGACAGTGGTGGAAGTCGAGTCGCGTTCGACCGTACGTGCTGCACGGTGTGCTGGTTCCTGCAAGGCACCGACCCCGCGCAGAAAAATGCGCACATAGGCGCGCAGCGTTTCCGGCACCGGCTGGGTGAACATCGTGGGCATGATGTCGCGGTTCATGCCGTCGGCGAACACCGCGCCCATCAGCATGGTGGCGGCGGCCCGCACCTCGGCCGGCGTGACTTCGCCGGACTCGGTAATCCATCCATGTCGACGCAGCTTCACCACGTAGTCGTGCAGGTGGGCCATGGCCGCACTTGGACCGTGCGTGGCGCAATCAGCCACATCGGGCCGGTTCTCGGCGTCGCTCATCATCTGGCGCACGATGGGGCGCATGCTCACCAGGGCGCTGTGATGGGCGGAGACCCAGTCAAGCAGCTCTTGCTCAGGGTCGACCGGTTCCTGCGGAAAGGTGGCTTCCTGCTTGATGCGCGAGCACTCCTGCATCATCAGGTCGAGCAGGGCGTCTTTGGAGCCGAACTGCCGGAAGAGCGTGACTTCGTTCACGCCGGCTTCTTCGGCAATCCGGCGGGTGGTCGCTCCGCGCCAGCCGTGCTGGGCGTACACCCGGGCGGCGGCGTGAATGATGCGCTGTCGGTGGTCGTCAATCATGGAGCAACGGTAATGCAAGTACTCACTAACGCGCAAGCGGGTACTTGCTTGCATTTCGTCCCTTCCAGTTGGGACAAAAACCGGGTGGTCACTTTTGTAGGTGGTCGTTGGGGCTGTTGAACCGATCACACGGAGGAAAAGAGAGTAGGAGACCACTCGGGGCCGGTCCGGCGCGCACCCTCCTTTTCTCCTTGTCTCCTTTTCTCTGTGTGATCTGGCACTGCCGTGCGTCAGGACTCTTGTGAAGGTGCAGCTATGTGGTAACGTTTTTCAGTATGACCCCATGTTTGTCCATCAGACCCGCGTGACCGGATTCCGAGAACTGGCCCGCGCCGCCGCGGAGGCCGTAGCCGCGCGCCCGGATGTGCCGCTCGCGCTGGCGACGCTGGTGCAGGTCGACGGCAGTTCGTACCGTCAGCCCGGTGCCCGCCTGTTGGTGGATGCCGATGGGCGCGTACTGGCCGGCGCGATCAGTGGCGGCTGTCTCGAAGGCGACGTGGCCGCGAGAGCGGCTGAGGTGTGTGCGACCGGCCGCGGTGTTCGATTGATGTATGATCTGCGGGCCGATCTCGAGGCCATTTGGGGATTCGGCGCGGCGTGCGATGGCATCGCGCATCTGCTGCTGGAGCCGTTGCTCGATCCATCCTGGTTGGCTGATGTCGAGGCGATCCGCTCGCGTCGCGGCAGTGGCGCCGTGCTCACGGTGCTCGATGGCCACGGTGGCGGCAGCAGCTGTGCGGTGCTCGACGGCGACGCCGCGACGGGCACGTGGCGCCCCATCGGAAATCAGGTCCACTGGATCTCGGGGTCCGAGTTGATGGAGTGCACGCGGGCGGCGCAGCGCACCGGCCACCCGTTGTTGCACGACGTGCGGGACGATGCTGCGGTGCTGTTCATCGAGCCGTTGGTGGCACGGATTGCGCTGCATGTGATCGGTGCGGGTCGCGGCGCGGAGGCGTTCGTGCAGATCGCGCAAGCGCTGGATTGGGACGTGAGCGTCATCGATCATCGTCCTTCGGTTCTGGCCAATCTCGATCTACCGGCGGGCGTGACCACCCATGTGGCGCGTATCGACGACCCGTTCAACGACTCGGAGTCGTTGAACGGGGGCGCGTCTTTCAACGACTCCGAGTCGTTGAACGGAGTGGTGGCGTCGCTGCCGCAGGACGGGCGCACCGCTGTTGCGTTGCTGTCGCATATTTTCGACGTAGACAGTGCCTGGCTCGCCGCCCTGTTGCCGCTCCCGGTCGCCTACATCGGCGTGCTGGGCTCACGAAAGCGCGCCGGGCAGTTGCTGGACGCGGTGGACGCGGCGTTGCTGGAGCGTGGTACCGCCCTCACTGATCGCATGCGCCACCGGCTGCACGCCCCGATCGGCCTCGACCTCGGCGGCGAGAGCCCGGCATCGATCGCGCTGTCGGCCATCGCCGAGATCGAGGCGGTGATCCATGGTCGCCCCGCCGGTTTCTTGCGGGAGCGTCAGAGTCCGATTCATGCCCGCACGCCGACCCCCCGGGTGTTCGATCACGAGAGTCCGATCGTGCCCACCGAGTGCGATGTGGGGCTCGACGATCACCGCGATCGCGAGTGACCCGATGACCGTCGCCGGTGTGCTGCTGGCGGCAGGAGGCTCCCGTCGCCTCGGATCCCCGAAGCAGTTGCTCAAGGTGAACGGCGTGACGCTCGTGGAGCGTGCGGCCCGCCACCTGGTGGAGGCGGGCTGTGCACCGGTGCTCGTCATCATCGGCGCAGACGCCGCCGATGTACGCGATGCTGTTTCGATGCTGGCGGTACAGTGCGTCGAAAATGCGGACTGGGAGCGGGGCATGGGCACGTCGATCGCACGTGCCGTGACCCAGCTGAACGATGTACGTTTTACCGGAATTCGGGCGGCGCTGATCGCCACCTGCGACATGCCGACGGTCACTGCCGATCATCTCCGGTCGCTGATCGAGACCTCGAACCACGGCGCCGAGCGCGTCGCGTCGGCGTATGCCGGCCCTGATGGGGGTGCGGTCGTGGGCATCCCCGCGGTGCTGCCGCGCGCGGATTGGCCGACGCTCGCGGAACTCGACGGCGACCAGGGCGCTCGCGGATTACTTCGTGACAGTCGGACCCTTACGGTTTCTCTTCGGCACGGTAATTTCGATCTCGACACCCCGGACGACGTCGCCGCCTGGCGCGCCACCGACGGTGCCTCCCCGTAGGCTTATCTCCCACCGCTAGCACCACCGCCCATGTCTCTCGTTCAATCCGCCCTGGCCGATCTCGATCACGAGATGGCGCAGACCCGCAAGATGCTGGAGCGCGTTCCCGAGGCACACCTCGACTTCACGCCGCATCCGAAGTCGTGGCCGTTGCAGAAGCTCGCCAATCACCTCACCGATTTCGGCCTGTGGGGAGCCGTGACGATCACCACGTCGGAGCTCGACTTCGCACAGCCGATGCCGCGTGTGGAAGCGCCGACCACCGCTGCCGGCTTTGTGGCGCAGTTTGACGCTCGCCTCGCCGACTTCAAGGCGGCGTTGTCCACCGTGACTGACGAGCAGCTTGGCGAGACGTGGACACTGCGCATGGGCGCGCATGTCATCATGGCCGAGCCGAAGCTGTCCGTGCTCCGCACGACGGTGATCAGCCACATGATCCACCATCGCGCGCAGCTCACGATCTACTATCGCCTGCTCGGCGTGCCCGTTCCTGGGTTGTACGGTCCGTCGGCCGACGAGCAGTAGCACGCGGTTCACACGACGATGGTGGTGGCCCGGATTCCCCGAGTGCTTACCGGGCCACCGCCAGCGCCGTGATGATGCGCACGAGCGCGTCGACATCACGCAGGTCGAGTACTTCGCCAGGCGTGTGCGAATACCGTCCGGGCCACGACAGCCCGACATTCGGCGCCCCATAGGGCGCAATCGCCGAGCCATCCGTCGCACCATGTGTGGTGCCCTGCTGCACGGGAATGCCCTGCGCACGCGCCGCCGAGAGAACGCGCTGACGCTCGGCCGGCGGTGAGATCGCGCCGTCGTCGAGACCGCGCAGCACGAAGCCCTGCCCCAGCGGCGCGTAGGCAAACGCCTTGCCCTCGAGCGGCGTATCCGAGCTCACGAACGTGTCTACACTGTAGATCCGCTGCAGTGAACGGCCATGATTCGCGCCAAACGCGCCGGCGCCATTCAGTCCGCCCTCTTCACGCACCGACCACACGAACAACACCTTGTGCGTGAGGGTGTTCGGATCGATGCGCTGCACCGCATGCAATAGCGCCGTGCTGCCCGTGCGGTCGTCGCTGCCACGTCCGGTGAGACGCGTACCGCCCAGGCGTGACGCACGCTTGTAGCCGGTCACCGCGTTCCCCACGCGCACGCCCTGTGCGACGAGCGTAGCGGAGTCGACGCCAAACCAGGCGGTGCTCACGGCGGGCGCTTTCACCCGTGCGGAGTCGCGCGGTACGAACACCCCGCGCAACGACGGTTGGGCATCGCTATTGCCCACGCGATCGAAATGCAGCGCTGCCGGCTGCCCTTCCCACGCACTCGGTACCACGCCGCCGCGACGCGCCAACCGCACCATGCCGTCGCGCGAGATGCTCTCCACTTCGAAGCTCACTTCGTCCATGTGCGCGATGAACGCGATCGAGTCACGATCGGGGCCGGCCGACACGATGAGATTGCCCGCGCTGTCCACCACCGCGCGCGACTTCGCCCAGGCCGGCAGCAGCGCCGTGATCGCCTCGCGCACGCGCCACTCGTGTCCGGGCACGCCAGGCAGGTCGGCGATCGTCATGAACGTCTTTTCGATTGCACCATAAGCATCGCGGCGCGGCAGGCGCGCATTCTCGGTGGCTTTTGCGGTATCGAGGGCTGGAGCCAACAGCGCAGGGGCATTCGCGAAGCCGCCAGCGCGCGCCGCCTCCTGCAGCAACGCGCGCACATCGGCCGCCGCCACCGATTCCACCAGCGTCCCTGCGAAACGCACCGCTGGCGTGAGGACGCGAACACTGTCGAGTCCTGTGGACGCGATCACGCGTGACACGGCACGCTTGGTCTGCCCAAGACGCGCCACCGGAAGCATGACCGCACTGCCTGCCGCCTTACCTTCATCGAGCAACGTCAGGGCATCGAGCGTGCCCACGCGCGCGAGGACGGCCGCGAGTCCGACCCAGCCGAAGCTGCGCTGCGATGACAGCACGTAGATCGTTTCACCCGGCTGCGATGACGCGGCGGCCGCTGCTCCAGCACTGGCCACGGCGGCGCAACTGGCACGGGCGCCGGCGGCCGGCCCAGAGGCATAGCCGGCGTACGTCCACACCGGTCGCGACGCGACAACCGGATCGAGCAACGCAATGCCAAGGGCTTCAGCCTGCGCCTTCGAGCTCGCGCCCACGTCGACCCAGAGCTGATCGACGCCGACGACCGTCGTGTCGCCACGATGCTGACGCGCGAAGTGCCCGTTGGCGATCGCCACCACGCCCGTGACGTCGCCGCGGGCCGAGAGAATGCGCAGCTGGTGCGCCTCGTGGAACTGATCCCACAGCGGATGCGCCGCGACGCCGGTGCGATGCAGTCGGATGTATCCCTGCTCGGTGATGCCGCTGACCACGAAGGCCGGCACGTCCATCGCGCACGCGATCATGCGACGCGGTGATCCGCTGCCCACCCGTTTCATGAGATTGCCCATGTTGTCGCGCGTCCAGCCGGGGAGCACGCCGCGCAACGCGTCGAGCGCGTGGGCCTCGCCACTAGGCGGCGCCGCCAGCGCGACCCATCGGGCCACCGCTTCGACGGTCGCGACATCGGCGGGTGTGACCGCGGTAGCGGGCGACTGCGCGACAAGTGGAGTGGTCACGGCGCACCAAGCGGCCGTGAGGAGCGCCACATGAAGCGAACGACGCGCCGAACGAGGCGCAGAACGAGGCACGAGATGGGGCACAGCAGGACTCGGCGTAAGCGGTGAAGCGCCTAATGGGCGGGTACCGCCGCTCGGTGGCAAGGGCAGCGCATGAAAAAGCCGGGTCGCTGTCGCAGCGCCCCGGCTTGATCACCTACAGTGTGATGAACTCGCGCGTTCCGGACTTCAGTTGACCGGCGGTACCGGGGCCGTGTCGGGCACGTCCCCACCGCGACGCATGCGCGGCATCGGACCTTGTGGGCCCTGTGGGCCGCCTTGCGGATGTCCCGGCATCATGCCCGGCCCCATGCCAGGCATCATGCCCGGGCCCATCTGACCGCGACCCTGCCGCATACCGCGCTGCCGCATGCCACCCTGGGGCAAGCCACCCTGACGCATTCCGCGCTGACGCTTGGCGCCGACGCGACTGCGCAGCTGCTGGCGCATGTTGTCGACCTTGGTCTTTTGCGTCGTAGTGAGCACCGCACGTACATCCTGCTGCGACTTGATACGGGCCAGCAGCTGATCATTGCGCAGGCGGCTGAGCTTGTCGAGCGCCGCTCGGGCACCCGTCAGATTGCCATCACCCTGCGTGGCATCGAGGAGATCGGCCTGCGCGCGCATCATGTCGGTGGCGTTCGACTTGGGCGCCGGAGCGGCCGCCAGGGCCTCGAGTCGTTTGACCTGATCATCGGTGAGCTCGAGCTGCGTGCGGGCGCGGAGCAACATCGCGGCCGGGTGTCCACCGCCAGGGCCACCACGTCCGTTGCGGGCACCGGGACCACCAACGCGACCAGCCGGTCCAGACTGTGCATTCGCGGGACCAGCCGCGCCGGGTGCTGGAGTAGCAGCCGCACGCGGCCGCGGCGGACGCTGTGCGGGAGGCGTCTGCGCATCGAGTAGCGACGGACCGAACGCGCTGAGCGTGAGGGCGAGCGCCAATGAACGGGAATGAGAGCTTCGCATGGGATCTATCTCCAGTGTGGGCCGCGTTCGCCGAGACTGGCGCCCGCTTCACCCCATTAGACGAGGCTGCGAAATGGATGTTAAGGCGCTGAAGCACCGCACCGCGTACCAAAAACAAAATCCAACGGGATGACCGACTATTGCGTCACGGGGTAGACGCTTTGTGCGCGAAGGTGCACTCTCGTGAGCCGCATGGTGTCCTACTTGTTGGCGTGACCGGCACGCCAGCCCCGCCCCCGCCCCCGCCCCGATCACTCCGTGGGAAACTGGCTCGAATCCGTCACCACCCTGCTCTTCAAGTATCCTCCGCGCGTTTTCGCACGGGGCGATCTGGTGTTGGCACCGGTCGTACCGGTCATGCTCGTGACCGCGGCGGCGGCGATCGTGTTGCTGATCATCATCGTAGCGTACGCGCGCGTGCGCTCGCTGCGTCCGACCGATCGCGCGATCCTGGCCACGCTGCGCGCGACGGCCGTGCTGTTGGTGATCGGCTGTCTGTTGCGGCCGGGTCTCGTGATCGCATCGGCGGTACCGCAGCGCAACGTGCTCGCCGTCCTCATGGATGATTCGCGCAGCATGCGCATTCGCGATGTGGGCGACAGCACGCGCACGGCGGCGCTGCAGCACACCTTCGCCGACACGGGCGCGTTGTCGAAGCAGCTGGCCGAGAAGTTCGCGATCCGTCGCTTTCGTTTTGCGGCGGATGCCTCGCCGATTGCCGGCGCCGCATCGCTCAAGTCGAACGGTACGCGCTCCGATCTCGCGCAAGCGCTGAACGATGTGCGTGAAGATTTGAACGGCATGCCGCTGGCCGGCGTCGTGATCGTGTCCGATGGCGCCGACAACGGCAGCGGCGCGCTCGACGATGCGCTGCTGGCGTTGCGCGCGCGGCGCGTGCCGGTGTTCACCGTGGGCGTGGGCACCGAGCGGTTCGAGCGCGATGTCGCGATCGAACGCGTCCAGGCGCCGCGTCGTACGCTGGCCGGCGCATCGAGTGTGGTCGAAGCCGATGTGCGCATTCGTGGCGCCGGACGAGATCCGGTGCCGATCATCGTCGAAGCCGACGGTCGCGTGGTCGCCACCGAAGCCGCGCGCGTGGGCGAGAAGGGTGACCTCACTACGGTGCGCTTCCGCATTCCGCCACTCGATCCGGGAGTGCACCGCATTGCGGTTCGCGCCAAAGCGCTGCCCACCGAGATCGTCACGGAGAACAACGAGTGGCAGACGAGCATCGAAGTGCGCGCCGGCCCCGATCGCATTTTGTATCTGGAAGGAGAACCACGCCCCGAGTTCGCCTTCCTGCGCCGCGCGGTGGCCAACGACAGCGCGGTGCAGGTCGTGGGGCTCATGCGCAGTGCCGAACGCAAGTTCCTGCGTCTCGGCGTGCGCGACAGTCTCGACTTGTTGGGCGGATTTCCCACCAGTCGCGAAGAGCTGTTCGGCTATCGCGCCATCATTCTAGGCAGCATCGAAGCATCGTTCTTCACCACCGAGCAACTGCGCATGCTGGCCGACTTCGTGAGCCTGCGCGGTGGTGGTCTCATGGTGTTGGGCGGACGCGCGTCGCTGTCGGAAGGCGGTTACGCGGGCACGCCGCTGGCCGACGTGTTGCCGATAACGATTTCTGCCGGCAGCGTCAATGTGGACGGTCCGGCCACGCCGGTCATGGTGCGCCCGACGCGCGCCGGGGAAGTGCACGCCGCGCTGCAGTTGCGCTCCACCCTCGTGTCGTCGCGCTCGCGTTGGGATTCGCTGCCCGCGCTCACGACGGTGAATCGGCTGGGTGCGTTGCGCGCGGGTGCCGCCATGTTGTTGGCCGGCACCGCCGAAGGTGGTCGCAGCGATGTGCCCATTTTGGCCTGGCAACGCTACGGTCGAGGCATGAGCGCCGTGTTCGGTGTGCAGGACAGCTGGCTCTGGAAGATGGACAGCAGCATTCCGGTGGAAGACGTCACGCATAAAACGCTGTGGCGTCAGCTGGTGCGCTGGATGGTGGAAGACGCCCCCGCCCCATTCGAGATCATGGCCTCGCCGTCGCGCGTGGCACCGGGTGAACCGGTGTCGTTGCGTGCCCGCGTGAGCACGCCGTTCTTCACCGATGTGAACGATGCCACGGTTACTGTCACCGTCACGTCACCCAACGGCAACGCGCAGAACGTGCCGCTGGAGTGGACGCTGCGCGAAGACGGCACCTATACCGCCCGCTTCACGCCCACCGACACCGGTCGCTATGTGCTCGATGCCGTCGCCACCCGCGGCCGCGATTCGGTGCAGACGGCGACGAGCTCCTTGCTGGTCGACGAGCGCGGCGCCGACGTGGCGCAGGCGGAATTGCGCGCGTCGCTGTTGCGCCGCATCGCCGAAGAGACCGGCGGTCGCTACTACCCGCTGGCTGATGCCGGCAAGCTGGCCGAAGACGCCGTCTTCACCGAAGCCGGCGTCACGGTGCGCGAAGCGAAGGACCTGTGGGACATGCCTGCGGTATTCCTCCTCGTGGCGCTGCTGCTCGGCGCGGAGTGGGGATACCGGAGATGGAGAGGATTGGCATGAAGAATGGCATGATGCATCGTGTTCACACGCTCATGGTTCGCGGGGCGCTCGCGCTGGCGGTGTCACTGGCGACCGCGCTGCCGCTGAGTGCACAGCGCACGCACGTGCTGCTGGTCATCGGGCTCTCAGGTGAACCGCAGTTCAAGCGCTCGTTCGAAGCGTCGGCGCAGGCGGCGCGCGATGCCGCGAAGAATCGCTGGGGCGTGAGTGATTCCAGTCTCATGGTGCTCACCGAAGACTCCGTGCGCACCGCGCTGTCGTCGGGGCGCTCCACGCGCGAGAACATCGCGCAGGCCTTCCTGCGCTTGTCGTCACGCGTGCAGCCTGGCGACGTGCTGTTCGTGATGCTCATGGGCCACGGCAGCGGTGAAGGCACGCAATCGAAGGTGAACCTGCCTGGTCCTGACGCCACGGCCGCTGAGTATGCGTCGTGGCTGGCCGGCTTCAGCAAACAACAGGTGGTGTTCGTGAATGCCGCCACCGGCAGCGGAGATTTCGTGCCGGTACTGAAGGCACCGAATCGCGTGGTCGTAACGGCCACCAAGACGTCGAACGAGCGCAACGAGTCGGTGTTTCTGCAGTACTTCGCCGGCGCGCTGGGACTCGATGCCGCCGATGCCGACAAGGACGGACGCCTGTCGGTGTTCGAGGTGTTCCGCTTCGCCCGCACCGAAGTGGGCAAGGTGTACACCAGCTCGAACCGCATGCAGACCGAGCATGCATTGGTGAGCGATTCGTTGTTGGCGTCACGTGTGGCCTTCGGCAAGACCGCGGCGTCGGCTGATCCACGCATTGCGGCGCTGATCGTCGAGCGCCAGGCGCTCGAGTCGGAAGTCGCGTCACTGCGCACGAAGAAGGGCTCGATGAGCGCCGAGGCGTACGACGCGGAACTGGAACGACTGTTGCTGGCGTTGGCCGAGAAGACCAAGGCGATCCGTGCGGCGGGAGGTGGCAAGTGAAGCGGTCGGTGTGGGTGCTGGCGGCCGTTTCCCTGCTCGCGCCGATGGTGGCGTGTGGGCAGGATCGCGCCGCCGCGCAGCCGTCGGCACGCGTGGCGCCGCTGCCACCGCGGGTGCCGGGCCCCGATCGCTGGGCTACCGAAATCGCGGCCGCCGAAGCCTCGGCACGTCGCGGCGATCGCCGTGATGCCACGCAGCGCGCGGGTCGCATTACCGCGGCGTACGAGCAAGGCGGCGCGCGCAACAGCGACGAATATCTCTCGGCCGGTCGCGCCTACGTGCTGCTCGGTGTCGGCAATGCGCAGGCGGTGCGTTCGGCCTTGGCGGCATTCGATCGCGCCACGGCGGCCGACTCCACCAACTTCGACGCGCAGTTGCGTGCGGGTGAGCTGTTCCTCGAGAAGTACAACGCGCCCGATGCGCGACTGTCGTTTGAGGGGATCCTGCGACGCTCGCCTACCGACGCCAAGGCGCTGCTGGCGATGGCGCGGGTGGAGGAGTTCGAGGGGAAGGGCAACTCGATGTCCACGGCGCGCCTGAGCATCGCAAGTGATCCGCGTTATGCCGAGGCGCTGGCCTTCGTGGCGAAGATGCATCGCGACGCGGAGGCGTACGATTCGGCGCGGGTGTACGCGCAGCGCGCCATCGATGCCGACTCGACGTCGAGCGCGGGGTGGTCTGTGCTGGGCTCGATGGCGTTCCTGAACGGCGACAGCGCCACGTTCCGGAAGGCCCTGGCGGCCGTAACCGCGTTGCAGCCGGCGCCGGCGCCGTTCTATACGGAGCTGGCCGAGGCATCGGTGCGCCAACGTCGGTACACCGACGCGGTAGCGCTGGCAAAACGCGCCACGGGCTACGACTCGCTGTACGTGCTGGCGTATGGCGTGTTGGGCACGAACCAGTTGCGGATAGGACAGATGGACGCCGGACGTGCTGCCCTGGAGAGGGCGTTCGCACTTGATCCGTTTAACCTGTGGCACAAGAACACGCTCGACCTGCTTGATAAGATGAAGACGTTCCGCACGATCGATCGCGGACGCTTTCGTGTCGTCGCGCCGCCGGAAGAAGCGGACCTACTGGCGTTGTACATCGTGCCGTTGCTTGAGCAGGCTTACGACTCACTCGCGGTGCGCTACGGATACAAGCCGCCCACACCGATCCGGCTCGAGTTCTATCGATATCACGCCGACTTCTCGGTGCGCACGGTGGGATTGGCCGGACTTGGCGCGCTGGGCGTGAGCTTCGGCAGCCTGTTGGCCATGGACACCCCGAACGGACGTGCGAAGGGTGAGTTCAACTGGGGCAGCACAGCGTGGCACGAACTCACGCACGCGTTCACCTTGGGCGCGTCGGATCATCGCGTACCACGCTGGCTGTCGGAAGGACTCTCGGTGCTGGAAGAGCGGCGCGTGGGCCGTGGCTGGGGCGCCGATGCCACGGTGTCGTACGTGATCGCCATGGCCAACGGCAAGTTGCGCCCGATCAGCCAGCTCAGTGACGGCTTCCTGCGTCCGCGCTTCCCCGAGGAGACCCAGTTCAGCTACTACGAGGCATCGTTGTTCTGCGAGATGGTGGAAGCCTCGCGCGGCGCGGCGGCGTTGCCGGCCATGCTGAAGGCTTATCGCGACGGCATGGATACGCCCGGCGTGTTTCAGAAAGTGCTGGGCAAGACGCCGCTGCAGGTTGACGCGGAGTTCGAGGCATACGCGCAGCGCAAGTTCGCGCTGACGATCGCGGCCGTGCGTGGGGCAACACCCAACGACAGCAGCGGTGGGAAGTTTGTGGCCACGATGCGCGAAGCGGTGTCGAAGATGGGGAGCGACCGCACTGCCGCACGGGCGCTGTTCGAGCAGGCGCGCGCCATGTTTCCGGAGTACGGCGGCGATGACGGTCCGTCGTGGTATCTGGCGGACATGGCCCGGGCGGCGAACGACACGGCGCGCGCGCTGACGCTCGTGGAGCAGGTCACCAGCCGCAACGAGACGGCCTGGGAGGCGAACATGATGGAGGCCGATCTGCGCGAAGCACGCGGCGACAAAGCCGGGGCCATTCGCGCCCTCGACCGGCTGAACTGGATCTGGCCATACGATCCCACGGTGCACGTGCGCATGGCTACGCTGAGTGCTGCACAGGGTGATCGCGCGCGGGCCGTGCTGGAGCGTCGGGCCATTATCGCCATGGGGCCCACCGATCTGCTCGACGCGCGCTACGAGCTGGCGCGGGCGCTGCGCGACGCCGGGGATATCGCGGGTGCCCGGCGCGAGTTGTTGCAGGTGCTCGAAGAGGCCCCGTCGTTCGAGAAGGCACAGGCCCTGTTGCTGGAGCTCCGCGGCAAATGATATCACGCACCCGCGTCCTGTTGTTCACGGCACTGCTGTTGTCGTCGTTCGCTCCATGTGAGCGGGCGCAGGCGCAGCGGCGCGGCCAGCAACCGGCGTTTCTCCCGAACGTGCCGTACGACGGCCGACTCACCTTCGTGCGGGTGAAGTACCAGATGCCGGAGTTCGGCGGCGGCGGCGGATTCCGCGGCGGCCGCGACATTCCGTGGAGCCACGACTATCCGCGCGGCGAGCGGCACTTCACCAAGATCGTGAGTGAGCTGTCGAGCACGCGGGTGCGCATTGATGCTAGCAACATCCTCACGCTTGACGATCCGCTGCTGGGCAAATACCCGATTGCGTACATGGCGGAGGCGGGATTCTGGCGTCCGAGTGACGCCGAAGCGTTGGGACTGCGCAATTACTTGGCCAAGGGTGGCTTCATCATCTTCGATGATTTCGCCGGCGAGCATTGGATGAATTTCGAAATGCAGATGAAGAAGGTACTGCCGAACCTGCGGCCCATCGAGCTGGATCTGTCGCATCCGATCTTCGACTCGTTTTATCGCATCAAGAGTCTGGAGTACGACCATCCGGTGTATCGAGGAGCAAAGTCGGTGTTCTACGGTGTGTTCGAGGACAACGATCCGAAGAAGCGCATGCTGGCGATCGTGAACTACAACAATGACCTGTCCGAGTACTGGGAATTCTCCGACACGGGGATGTTCCCGCTCGACATGTCGAACGAAGCGTACAAGCTCGGCGTGAACTACATCATCTACGCGTTGACCCGTTAGCCCCCGAGGAACTAGGTGACTGCTCCGGCCCCCTCCACGTCCGAACTCGACCGTCTCGACGACGGCGCCCTTGCCGATCGCCTGCAAGGCGCCGGTCAACGCATCGCGAGTGAATTGCGCAAAGTCATCGTGGGTCAGGACGTCGTGGTGGAGCAAGCGCTGATCGCGCTCTTCGCCGGCGGCAACTGTCTGCTGGTCGGCGTCCCCGGTCTCGCCAAGACCCTGTTGATCTCCACGCTGGCCCGTGCGCTCGACCTCAAGTTCTCGCGCATTCAGTTCACACCCGACCTCATGCCCAGCGATGTCACGGGCACGGATGTGATTCAGGACGACCCGACCACCGGTCAGCGCCGCTTGGCTTTCATGCCCGGCCCCGTGTTCGCGAACGTGCTGCTGGCCGACGAAATCAACCGGACGCCGCCGAAAACGCAGGCGGCACTCCTGGAGGCCATGCAAGAGCGTCGCGTGACCGTGCAGGGACGCACCTACGAGCTCGACAAGCCGTTCTTCGTGTTCGCCACGCAGAACCCAATCGAGTTGGAAGGCACCTATCCGCTGCCGGAAGCCCAGCTCGATCGCTTCATGCTGGAAGTCATGCTCGACTACCTCCCAGAAGAAGACGAAGTCGCGGTGGTGAAGTCGACCACCTCGCTGCCGCCGGAGGCGGTGCAGTCGGTGGTGTCGAAAGAAGAGATCCTGGCCTA
The DNA here is from genome assembly GCF_031426495.1 of Gemmatimonas sp. Classification (NCBI taxonomy): domain Bacteria; kingdom Pseudomonadati; phylum Gemmatimonadota; class Gemmatimonadia; order Gemmatimonadales; family Gemmatimonadaceae; genus Gemmatimonas; species Gemmatimonas sp. The sequence goes on from NZ_JANPLK010000006.1 coordinate 44,140, forward strand.
TCAGCGCGTCGTGCGTCGCTTGCCGATCGCTGATGCCGTCACGCGGTATGCCGTGAAGCTGGTGCGCACGTCGCGCCCGGGCGAAGGCGCGCCCGACTACGTGACGCAGTTCGTGTCGTATGGCGCCTCGGTGCGCGCGGCACAGGCGCTGGTGTTGGGTGCCAAGGCGAGGGCGCTGCTGCAGGGCCGAGCCAGCGCCAGCTTCGAAGATGTGCGAGCCCTGGCGCGTCCCGTCTTGCGGCATCGTGTGCTGGTGAACTTCACGGCGCAGTCAGAGCGGGTGACCACCGATTCGCTCATCGGGCGTCTGCTCGAGAGCGTGCCGCTGCCCCGCTCCTCGCTCTGAGCGATTCGTGGCCACCGCCCCCGCGTCTTTTCTCGACCCTGCCATGCTGGCGCGCATCTCCGATCTCGCGCTGTTGGCGCGCACGGTCGTGGACGGCTTCATGCACGGCCAGCACCGGTCGTTGCGCAAAGGCTCGTCGTTGGACTTCGCCGAGCATCGCTCGTACCAGCCCGGTGACGATCTGCGTCGCATCGACTGGCGCGTGTATGGGCGTACTGACCGGTTCTACATCAAGGAGTACGACGCCGACACCAACGCCGGCGTTATCTTCGCGCTTGATGCGTCGGGTTCGATGGACTTCGGCAGCGGCGCAGTCACCAAGTTCGACTACGCGCGCTTCCTGGTGGCATCATTGGCCTGGTTGTCGAAGTCGCAGGGCGATCGCATCGGTCTGGCCACGTTCAAGGAAGAGCTGGTGGATGTCGTGCCGCCCTCGGTGCGTCATCTGCAGCTGCTGTTGCACACCTTGGCGCGCGCCACGGCGGCGGGGCCGAGCCGGCTGGTGCACTCCATCAGCCGTATCGGACATCTCACCACGCGCACCGGCATCGTGGTGCTTGTCACCGACTGCTACGAACAGCCGGAGGCACTCGGACGCGCGGTGGCCGCGCTGCGCATGGGCGGGCACGATGTGATCGTGTTTCATCTGGTCGATCCGGCGGAGAAGCAGTTGCCCGGCGACATGCCGGCCACGTTCGAAGACGCCGAGAGCGGCGCGCTGTTGCCGCTCCGACCCGGCGAGCTGCGCGAGAAGTACAACACGTTGATTACCGCGCACCATGCGGCGTTGCAGGAGCGCTTCACCAGCGCCGGCGCCGACTACGTCCGTCTCGACACGAGCGAACCTCTCGACCGTGCCCTCCACGCCTACCTCGACGCGCGGCTCGCCCGCAGTCGGGTACGCTGACGATCGACTAACCGGGTCACGCGCGCATGGGCATCGGATTCCTCGTTCCTGCATTTCTGGCCGGACTCGCCGCGTTGGCGATTCCGCTGCTGATGCATTTGCGGCATCGCGACAAGGACCGGCCGTACCGGTTCCCGTCGCTGATGTTCCTCGAGCAACTGCCCATTCGCACATCGCAGCGTCAGCGCATCACCGACTGGCCGCTACTGCTGTTGCGCGCGCTGGCGGTGGCCGCGCTCGTCTTTGCGTTTGCCCGCCCCGTACTGACCGATCGCGCCGCCGCCGGCGGCGACACGCGTCGTAAGGCGGTGGTCGTGGTGATCGATCGCTCACTCAGCATGGGCTATCAGGGCGTGTGGCCGCGGGCGCTCGATTCGGCCCGCGCGGTGGTGAACGCACTCGGCGCTGGCGATCGCGTGGGTGTGATAGCGTATGACGATGCCTCCGAAGTGCTGCAGCGTTTGAGCGACGACAAAACGCAGGCCATCGCCGCGATCTACACGCTCAAGCCGATGTCCCGCGGCACACGATTGGCGCCGGCGTTGCGTACGGCGCGCCAGATGCTGCTCGATGCACCGTTCGCGGCGGCTGAGATCATCGTGATTTCCGACCTCCAGCGGGCGGGCGCGGCCGGCATTGCCGGTATCGATCTGCCAGCCGGGGTGAAGTTGCGCAGCATTCCCGTGGGGGCGGCCACGCGCGCCAACAGTGCCGTACGCGTGATCGAAGCGCGTCGGGTGATGGATGGCTCGCGGTCACTGCTCGCGGTGAAGGCGCGCGTGCAGTCACACGAACTGCCGAGCGCGCGCATGGTAAAGGCGCGGCTCACCGTGAACGGGCGTGACGCGGCGCGCAGTGATGTGTCGCTGCAGCCCGATGGCGAAACCGTCGTGACATTCGCGCCAGTGCCCGCCCCCGATGATGCCGTGGCACTGCTGGTGTCGCTCGAGCCCGATGCGCTGGTGGCCGACGACACGCTGCACGCGGTGGTGCCGCGCGACGACGCCGTGCGGGTGGCGCTGGTGTCACCGTCAGCAGGCGCGGCCGGGGAAGCGCTGTTCATGGAGCGCGCACTCGCTATCGGCGCGGCGCCCGCCATTCAGATCGATCGCCTGGCTTCGGCCCCGGTCAGTCGCGAGGCGCTGGCCCGCACGAGTCTGATCGTGTTCTGGGATATGCTGCCGTCGGCGTCGTCGGTGGCCGCACTGCAGGACTACATCACCAAGGGCGGTGGTGTCGTGATCGCTGCCGGCTCGCGACTCGCGGCACAACGTGGCGACAACTTGCCGCTGCTGCCAGTGCGCATGAGTGGACTGGCCGACCGGTTGGCCGATCGCGGGGGGACACTGCGCGATGTGCGCATCGAGCATCCGCTGTTCACTCCGTTCCGCGAAGTGCCGGATGCGCTGAGTTCGGTGCGCTTTCTGCGCTATCCGCGGGTGGATCTTGTCGGCCCCGTTGATGTACTGGCGCGCTTCGATGATGGGCTCCCTGCCGTACTCGAACAGCGTATCGGCGAAGGCCGCTTAGTCGTGCTGACCGTACCGCTCGATGCGCAACGCAGTGACTTCCCGCTGCAGCCGGCGTTTCTGCCGTTCGTCCGGCAACTGGTGTTGCACACGTCCGGCCGTGATGCCGTGCCACTCTGGCGCGCCACCAGCGAGAGCTGGTCGCTGTCGCCGTCGGTGAACGATCCGGTGGTGCGCGCGCCGGATGGCACACTAGTGCGGCCGCGGGCCGACTCACTGGGTACCGCGGTGCCGCTGGCCGATGCCGGCGTGTATGAGGCGTTCGCAGTGAGTGCCACCGGGACGGCCGTAGGTCGCGTAGCTGCCAATGCGCCGGCCAGTGAATCCGAGCTCACGCCCATGGACACTACCGAGCTGTTGCTGGGCGTGCGCGACGCCGAGCCTGGCACGATGGTGTCGAACGCGCCACCGACGACGGCCGAGCTGGAGCGCCGTCAGAATCCGTGGCGGGTACTGTTGATCATCGTGGCGTTGGTGCTCGTGGTCGAAACCATCATGGCCACGCGCGGATGGCGCGCCGTGGCCCGACGTGTCCGTCCTGTTCCTCCCGTGTCCTCTTCCGACCGGAGCCCCGCATGAGTCCCGACCGTCAGCTCCTTACCACACTCGGCGCGCTCCGCCGCCAGTGGCGCCAGCGTATTCTCCTCGAGTCGCTGGTGTGGATCGGGGCATCGGTGTTGTTGGCCGTGCTGGCCACGATGCTCGTGCTCACGCTGTTCAGTGGCGACGGGCGGGCGCCGATCATCGCGCGCGTGGTCGGCTACGCGCTGATCGCGGCGGCGTTCATCCGCGGGCTGGTGCTGCCGCTCATGCGGCGCGCCAGTGACGAGCGATTTGCGCTGTACGTGGAAGAACGTGCTCCGCAACTCAAGCAGGCGCTGATCACGGCCGTGCAGGAAGCACACGTGCCGGAGAGCGAGCGACAGTCGGGGGCGTTGTCGGCGCGGTTGATGTCGCGGGCGAGCGCAGCGATAGCCCCACTGCAACAGCGCGCGGCGTTGGAGCGTCCGCGCATGGTGCGCGCCGGGCAGATGCTGGGTGGTGTGTCCGCGGTGGCCGTGCTGATGTTCGTGGCAGGTCCCGCGCGCTTACGCGAAGGCGCCAAGCTGTTGTTCGTGCCCTTCGGTACGGCCGAAGCGGCGGTGCCGGTGCGCGCGCTCAGCATCGAGCCGGGCAACGTAGCGGTGCCGCGTGGTGGTGCGATTGAAGTCCATGCGACGTTGGTGGGTTTCGCCGCCGACGGCGCGGAGCTGGTGTTCCGCAGCGATTCCGCCAGTGAATGGCAGCGACTGCCCATGAGCCCCGAAGCCGACTCGTCGCGTTTCCGCTCGCGGTTGTTCGATATCACCAAGCCCACCGAGTACTACGTGGAGTCGGCCGACGTGCGGTCGCCCACCTACACGCTCACGGTGAACGACCTGCCGGCGGTGTCGAACGTGTCGCTCGACCTCAACTTCCCGGCGTATAGCGGCATGCCGGCCGAGCACGTGGAAGACGGTGGCGACGTGGCGGCGATCATGGGCACCACCGTCGTGGTGCACGCCAAGGTCACCCGCAAGGTGGCGAGCGGCGTGCTGCGCTTCGACGATGGCACCACAACACCGATGACAATCGAAGGTGACAGCGCAGTAGCCGGTCGTTTCAAGGTCACGAAAAGCGGATTTTATCACGTGGACCTGATCACCACCGACGGCACCACGGTGGCCGGTTCCGTGGAGTACGTGATCGATGCGATTCCCGATCGCGGGCCGCGCGTGACCATCGAGGAGCCGGGGCGCGACACGAAGGCGTCGAACACCGATGAAGTCACCGTAGCGGTGCAGGCCAGTGATGACCTTGGCGTGGTCGCGCTCGAGCTGCGCTATCGCGTGAATGGTGGCCCTGAGAAGCGCATCGTGATGCAGGACAGCACGACGCGCCGGCCGCGCGATGCACGCGCCGCGCACACGCTGTTCCTGGAAGAGATGTCGCTGGTACCGGGCGACCTGGTAGCGTATCACGCCGTGGCGAAGGATGGATCGGGCCACAGCGGCAGCAGCGATGTCTACTTCCTCGAAATCCGACCGTTCTCGAAGGACTATCGTCAGGCCGAACAGCAGGGCGGCGGTGGCGGTGGTGGTGGTCCGCAGGGTGAGTCGCCGGAAGGATTCGTGGCCCGGCAGAAGGAGGTGGTGGCCGGCACCTTCAATTGGCTGCGTGACAGCAGCAGCACCGTCGATAAGAAGCGTCGCGAGAACATCACCACGCTCACGATTGCCGAAGGACGTCTGCGCGAGGAAGTGACGAAGCTGGCAAATAGCCTGAAGGAGCGCGGCCTGGCGGCCGGCGACACGATGTTCGCCAAGATCCGCGTGGAAACCGAAGCGGCAGCGGCCACGATGAAGCTGGCCGAAGAGCAGCTGGGTCGCGGCCGTGGTACCGACGCCCTGCCGTTGGAGCAGAAGGCATTGCAGCATCTGCAGCGCGCCGAAGCGCTGTACCGCGACGTGCAGGTGCAAATGGGCGGTGGTGGCGGAGGCGGCGGTGGTGGTGGTGGTGGCGGACAGAAAGCCGAAGACCTCGCCGACCTGTTCGAACTCGAGAACGACAAGCTGCGCAACCAGTACGAAGCGGTGCAGCAGCAGTCGCAGTCGCAACAGAGCGCGCAGCAAGCGGTCGACGAAACGCTGGAGAAGTTGCGGCAACTCGCGCAGCGTCAACAGCAGGAGAACGAGCGCATGCAGCGTCAAGCCGAAGCCATGCGTCAGCGTTTGGGCCAGCAGCAGGGCGGCGGCGCGGCGGGCAGCAGTGGCGGTGCATCATCCAGCAGTGGCCGCGGACAGCAAGGTGGACAGCAAGGCGGACAGCAGGGCGGACAACAGGGCGCGCAGGGACAGCAGGCCAATAGCGGCGCGCAGCGCGAGCTGGCGCGTCAGGCCGAGGAAGAAGCACGCCGATTGGAGCGCTTGTCGCGTGAGCAGAACAATCCCGAACTCGGCAACGCCGCGCAGCGCCTGCAGCAGGCGGCCGATGCCATGCGTCGCGCGTCGAGCGGATCAGCGGCGCAGGGTAATGCGGCGCTCGAGGAGCTGAACCGGGCAGCACGCAATCTCGAGGGCACGCGCTCGAACGAACTGAATCGTGGTGTGCAGCAGTTGGCCGAGCGCGCGCGGGATCTGGAGGCGCGTCAGCAGGAGATCGCCGAGGGCGTGAAGCAAATGCAGGGGGCGGCGCCAAACACGCGCAACGAACAGCAGCGGCGGTTGGGCGAGCAGAAGGACGCGTTGGGCAACGACGTGCGAAAGCTCGAAGCGGACGCCGATCGGTTGGCGCGTGAAGCGCGTCGCGATCAGCCCAAGGCGGCCGGCAAGTTGGGCGAAGCGGCGGAAACGATTCGCGACACGCGGGTGGCAGACAAGATCGACTTCAGCAAGCAGGTGATTCGCGGCGGCTCGGCCGAGTACGCGTCGCAGTTCGAAGGCCAGATCGGCGAGAATCTGAAGGACGTGGCGGAGCGGCTGCGGGCGGCCACGGGCGCGATGTCGGGCGAGTCGGCGGCGCGGACACAGGAACGCACGCTGGAGCGCACGCGGGCGCTGGTGGAGGGACTGGAGTCTCTGCGCGAGCGCGTGGCCGATAAACAAGGCCAGCAGGGGGGCCAGCAGGGCTCACAGGGGCAGCAAAGCGGCCAGCAAGGGAAGCAGGGCCAACAAGGCGGCCAAGGGCAACAGAGCGGCCAGCAGGGGCAAGGACAGGGCCAGCAGCAGGGTCAGGGGCAAGGGCAAGGCCAGCAGGAGGGCCAGGGACAAGGTCAGGGCCAGCAAGGCGGCCAACAAGCAAACGGCGGAAGCGGCGGCAATGCGAACGGCGCGCCGCGCGCTGGCGGCATGCCCAATGGCAGCATGCCCTCCGGGCAGGCGTCGCCCACCGGCAACGACGGTGGCATGATGCCGTCGGGCACGCCGGAACAGTTCGCGCGTGAATTCCGGTTGCGTCGCGAGAACGCCGAGGGCCTCCGTCGCGAAGCCGCCGCGCAGGGCGTCGACACCCGTGAACTCGATCGCGCCATCGAAGGACTGCGTCAGCTGGAGAACAGTCGCGCGTTCGGCGACCCGAAGGGGCTCGACCAATTGCAGACGGCGATGCTCGAGCGCCTCAAGAACTTCGAGTTCGCGTTGTATCGCTCGGTGGGACTGGGTGCCGATGGACGGCCGGCGGCGGGTGCTCGCGCGGCGGCACCGGCGGAGTATCGCGCGTTGGTCGAGGAGTACTACCGCGTGTTGGCGGGGTCGAAGCGGCGTCCGTAGATCGCCGTCAGGCGCCGGGTCGCCGCGCCCGCGTCGGCCGCGCGAACAGCTGTCGTTCCGGCGCGTCATCGAGCTGCCGTGGCTCCGGTGGCGCAGTGGCACCGTGCGCCGCCATGGGCGTCAGCCACGACGAAAGCCACCAGCGATAGCGCTCGTCCTGATGCAGCGCCAGGAAACGCGGCCCGGCCCCGGACATCGCCGACGCCGTGAACGGCAACATCGCGCTCTGGATATACCGTCCGCGCTCGTCGTAGTAGTCGAGCACGCGCCCCTGAGTGTCCGATTCGAGTCCCACCAACACCACAAAGCCGCCGTCCACGATGGCGGCATCGACCACGAAGGGCTGCCGCAGGCGCGCGCTATCGGTCGCACGGCCAACACGCTCGATGGTGAGCGGCGGCCCCGAATCACCCGGCGCCCGCAGCGCGGTGAGCTGTGGCGACGCACCGGTGCTGGGGTCGACGGGCCCACTCACGATCAGCACTTCACGATCGGTGAGCAACAGACACCGCCGCGCGTCTCCATTGCCCCACCGCACCCGCGACGACGCCGCGACCGTGAGACGGTGTCGACCCACCAACGCGTCGTCCTTCGGGCTCGCCGTGAGCGTGAACGCTTCAAGCACGGTTCGCTGCCCGAGCGTGCGCACATGCAACAGCGTGGCCGGTGACAGCGTGCAGAGCTTGCCGCTGCCCCCGCGCAGCAGCGGGAGCTCACGACGAAACATGAAGCCGCCAATCGACTCGCGTACCAGCGTGCTGGTGGCGCTATCGATCACATCGACCTGACCATCGTCGGTAATGCGCGACAGTTCGGTAGGAGCAATGATGTCGCGCGGAACCGCCGCGTTGAGCACCGAGTCGATCCGCGCCGGACGCGTGGCCAGCAACATCCCGCGCCGATTCAGCTCGAACAGCGAAATGCGCATGGGTGACTCCTGCAACAGCGCCACCGTAGTACCACCGGCCCGAAACACGAGCGGCACCATCGTGCTGTCGGTGTGCTCCGTGATGTCGGTGCGCCATTCCTCGCGCTTCGCCGGATAAATCGTGCGCGTCGCCATCGCCGCCCGGAGTTCGGGCGGAGCCTCGTCACTCACCGGCTCCGTACGATCACACGCCAGCACACCTGCCGGCAGTGCGCACACCAGCAGAAGGCGCGCGATTATCCCCCGCACACGTTCCAGCGGACCACAGTCTCGTCGTTGCACCGATACGTGCAGAAGCCGCACTTGTTGCCCGCGATGTTCGTGCACGCGCCGTAGCCCGGTACCCGTGCGAACTGCGGGCAGCGGCGCGTCTGGGCTTGCGACTGAACGTGCGCCGACGCCGACACCAGCAACGTCAGCAGCGACAGGGCGGCATATCGGACTCGGCGGCTACAGCACATGGCCTTGAGCGTTGGGTGGTTTCGCATCTCCGTGAACTACGGGGTGGTACGAAAGTCGGCAAGGCCGGATCGTCGCGGCGCGCATTGGCTCGCGCGCTCGCCCCCGTGCACTCCTTTCCTCCAAACCTCTGTGTGATCGGTTCAGCGAGGCCACCTGCCGATTCAGTGCCAGATCACGCTGAGGTGCAGAGGCCGCAGAGGTCGCAGAGACAACCCAATGGCTTTACCTCTGCGCACTCTGCGCGCTCTGCATCTCGGCGTCATCGGTTCCCCCGCATGCCGTCCCCAAGCAGGTTACGCTACACTTCGATCATCCCGGGCACCTTGGGCGCGGATTCGCCGTTCACCCGTGTGTTCAGCCGTGTGTTCATCGGTGTTCACCACCGTCCATCAACGTTGATTCGCAGGAGTGATCGATGCGTCGTAGCGGAAGGGCCGTTTGGCTCGGCACAGGCTTGGAAGGTTCGGGTAGTCTCACCACGCCCAGCGGCGTGTTGGCGGAGCAGCCGTATTCCACAAAAATGCGGTTTGCCGACGCCGAGGGGCGGAGCGGCACCAACCCCGAGGAGCTGATCGCGGCAGCGCATGCCGGGTGTTTTGCCATGGCGCTCTCGTTCCAGCTCACCGGTGCGGGCTTCGCGCCGACCGCGCTGCACGTGGAGTCGGTGATCACCATGGCGCAGCAGGGTAACGACTGGTCGATGGCCGGGATCATGCTCACCCTCGATGCAGTCGTGCCGGGGATCGACGACGCGACCTTCCATGAGAAGGCCAACGCGGCGAAGGTGGGCTGCCCGGTGTCGAAGGCACTGTCGTCGGTGCCGATCACGCTCGAAGCCACGCTGCGGGCGGAGTAAAGCCGAGCGCAGTGCCCGCTCGGTGACGCTATGAAGCGGACTCGAGCGGGTTTTACAGAATCGCTCCGCAGACACATCGATTGGGGGGAGCTGCGCGTTAACCTTGGCATATGCTCCCCCTCCTGTTTGCGCTGCTGCAACAAGTCAGCGATCCCGTTCCCGTCCAATCCTCCGCCAGCACGGCGGTGTTTTCCGGTCGGGCGCGGGTCCTCGACGTCCGCGCCCCGCGCCTATCCGATGCCATCACCATCGATGGTCAGCTCACGGAGCCCGCATGGCAGCGCGCCAGCCGCCTCACGGAATTCACGTCGTACAATCCGGTGGACGGGCGTCCGGCCCAGGACGAGACGGAGGTGCGCATCTGGTATGCCGACGATGCGATGTACGTCGGCATTCGCGCCTTCGCGACGCCGGGGACGGTGCGGGCCACCCTTGCCGAGCGCGATCGCATTACCAACGACGACTGGATCGCGTTGCATCTCGACACCTTCAACGATCGCCGTCGCGCCTTCGTGTTCGCCGTCAATCCGTTCGGCGTGCAAGCCGACGGCATGCGCACCGACCAGTCGGCCGGCCCCGGCGTGTCGCGCGCGGCGCTGCAATCGGTGGACCTGTCGCAGGACTACGTGTGGCAGTCCAAGGGCCGCCTGCTCGACGACGGGTACGAAGTCGAGGTGCGCATCCCGTTCAAATCGATCCGCTATCAGATGCGCGCGACGCAGGACTGGGGACTGCAGATCGTACGGCAGACGCAGCGCACCGGCTACCAGGACACGTGGGCGCCCACCTCAAAGGCCAATCAGGGCTTCTCGCCACAGGCGGGTTATCTGCGTGGCATGACCGGGATGAAGCGCGGTCTGGTGCTCGATCTCACCCCCACCACCACGGCGTCCACCCGCGGCACCCGCAACGAAAACAGCTGGCGCTACGGATCGCAGGGGGAAGCCGGTGGTGACGTGCGTTGGGGGGTTTCTTCCAATTTCACGATCAACGCGACGGCGAATCCGGACTTCAGTCAGGTCGAGACCGACGTTGGACAGATTCCCGGCGACGTGCGCTTCGCCAATTTCTTTCCCGAGCTGCGCCCGTTCTTCGTGGAAGGCAGCGAACAGTTCGACGCCCCGAACCGCCTCGTGAACACCCGCTCGATCGTGCAGCCACTCGGCGCGATCAAACTCACCGGCAAGATTCCGCGCACCGACGTCGGCCTGCTGTCGGCGCTCGATGCGCCGAGCGCCGGGAGCGACGGCACCACGAGCCCGCTCTTCACCATCGTGCGCCTGCGACGCGATATCGGCGACCAGAGCACGGCCGGCATCGTGCTGACCGATCGTCATGAAGGAGCTCGCTTCAATCGCGTGGCCGGCTTCGATTCGCGACTACAGTTCGCGAAGACCTACAGCGCTGAAGTCCGGTACGCCACAAGCCTCACCCGCGACAGCACGGATCGTAGCGGCACGCTGTGGGAAGCCAACACCGGTCGCACCGGCCGCGGCTACGGTTACCGGTACGGGATCCAAGGGTTCTCGCCGACGTTCGAGACGAGAACGGGCTTTGTGAATCGTGTGGATTTCGTGCGCGGACAGATCAACCAGCGGTTCACGATGTTTGGCCGCAAAGGCGGGTGGTGGGATCAGCGTCAACATTTCTTCTCTGGCTCCTCGCTCTGGAGCTACGACGGATTTGCACAACGCGAGTCCCCGCTCGAAACCAAGCTGTCGCTCGACAACTCGATGACGATTCGCGGCGGCTGGAAAGTCAGCGTGATTCCCGACCTGCAAATCGTCACCTTCGACGCGCGTCGGTACGCGGGGTATGCCGTGGCGCCGCTGAACGGCGTCGACACTACCGCCTTTACCGCCAGCGGGTCGCAGCGTACGAGCAGTACGACGCTCATCGTGAACACGCCGCAGTGGAAGCGAATCGGCGCCACGCTGACCGCGATCGCCGGCACCGAGCCGGAGTTTTTCGAAACGAGCACCGTGCGACGTCGCGATGTCGAGGCGCAGATCGATTTGCGCCCCAGCACGCAGATCCGTATCGGGACGCTGCTGCGCTACCAGCGCTTCGTGCGCGCGCGCGACGGTTCGCGCTTCAGCACGCAGGTGGTGCCGCGGCTGCGTCTCGAGTATCAGTTCTCGCGGGCGCTCTTCCTGCGCTTCGTGGGTCAGATGGAGTCGCGCGACCGCAGCGCCCTGCGCGATCCGCGCACCGAGCGCCCCCTGCTCCGTCGCACGGCCGGCGGCAGCTACACCGCACGCAGCGCCACAAAGTCTCTGCTGGGACGCGGCGATGTGCTGGTGAGCTATCTGCCCAGTCCGGGCACGGTGGTGTACGTGGGATACGGCACGGGCGTGGATGCCACGGAAACGATGCGCCCTATCGATGTGCAGCGCACGAACGACGGGGTATTCATCAAGATCAGTTATCTGTTCCGCGTGCGCGGCACGACACGCTGAGTCAGCATGCCCAATCGATGCTGATCTGGGAGAACCCGGATCTCAATCGATAACCCACCAACTGTTTCGGCCGTGAGCCGGTTTGCCCAGAAATTCCGAAAGAAGAGATGAAGCCTCATACTGACGGCCTTTTCTCGCATTCGGAGGTTCTGCGATGTGGAATTCCCTACCCAGCCGACTCGTCGTGACGGCCCTTTGCGCCGCCGCGCTCGGGGCATGCGGCGACATCACGGTCCCGGAGACGCCATCGCCGGCGCTCAATGCTGCTCAGGCGCCGGAAGCCACCAACCTGCAGTTCGGCGACTTCGCGCTGCACATACCAGCGAACGTGCACCATGTGCGCGGCATCGTGCTGGCGCTCGGCGGGCCCGACACCCGTGGATTTGCCGTCGGTACTTCGTTTCGCGCCCCACCGCTGGTTGAGCCGCTATTGCAGGACCTCGGTGCCCGGTTCCGTGAGCTGGCTGCCGAGCGCGGTTTGGCGATCCTCGGCGCCGGGCGGTTCGGACCGACGGCGTACCCCAACGTACCGGCGAGCGACCTGGCACTTCTTGCTGCCCTCGAGCAGGCCGCCGTGTTGACCGGCCGATCCGAACTCCGTGACGCGCCGATTCTGCTGTACGGCCTCTCGGGCGGGGGTCCTGAAGCGAGCGGATTCCTGCAGCGGAATCCCGAACGCGTCGCGGGGCTGTTCCTCAAAGTGCCGAGCGTCGTGGCGTCGTTGTCGGGCGAGGCCCTCAGCGTGCCGGCGTACATGGTGCTCGCGGAGTTGGATGTGGTCGTCAACAATCCAATGCTGCGCGCATCGTTTGCGTCGCTCCGTAGCGCCGGCGCGCCGTGGGCAATGGCCGTCGAGCCTGGCGTGCCGCACAACTCACTCTCACTGGCGCAGCGCGAGCTTACGGTTGACTGGATGCGCGCCGTACTGCCGCTCGGACACGCAGGCCCGTTCCGGCAGACCTCGCCACAGGTCGGATTCCTCGGCGATCCCGCCAACGGCCAGGTCGCTCCGAGTCATGCCTTCACCGGCGACCTCGCGGCGTCGAGCTGGTTCCCGAAGCGACCGCTGGCCACACAGTGGTCAGCGTTCATCGGAAGGTAAAGCGCCGTATCGCCGCCGAAACCGGCTCGCGGGCGGCGGCAGTCTGGATGGGTTTGAAGTATTTGGGGGCGGGCGCCGGTGCGATGGCGCGATTCGTACGCGCGAAGGATTGCGGGTCACCAACAATCTCCAGCCGATTGCCGCTCCCCCGGAACTGCGCCGGGAGCTCGCCCAACGGCCCGCCCTCGTCGATGTACCGGTTCGACCTGCGTCCGCTCCCCGTCACGCCGCGGAGTTCAACACGTACCGTGTTGCGATCGCCCGGATGCAGGCGATCAATCTCGGCGGCGGCGCCGGTTAGGCGAAGGTCGGCGACGACGACCTTTCGCGCGGCGGGAATGCCCGCCGTGTTGTCCAAGGCGGTGGTGCCGTCGCCGTCTTCACAGGCCGGTGTGGAGATCGTGGTCCCGATCAGCTGCAGCTCGATGTGATTGTCGGTCGGTGCCGCGTTCAATGGTTCCGCGAAGAAACGGCGCCCGCCGGTGGCGATCACGCCGGTCGTGAATCCCTCCAGCCGGTCATTCACCGACTGCACTCGAAGCTGGTTTCTCGTGGTTGCCGGTAAACGAATGGGAATTGGGGCGCCCGAGCCTCCGGTGAAGTTCCATCCGAGCAACGGCGAGACGCAGGGGTCCATCCACTCGTTGCGATACAGGTTGCCGGTCGACACGAGATGCACGTTGGAATCATGCACCGCGTCCGGTCGGCTCACACCCCCATTGGCCTCGTTGCTCCCGCCGATCACGCTGCCGGCGATCTCGAGCCGGATGCCGCTCTCCGCCGCGAAGTTATACGCGAAGAAGCCACCACCTCCGGATGGCGAGCGAATAATGGAGCGGGTCATATGCACCGACACGACCGAACCTTCATGTGGTGCGGGTTCCTTCCCCATGTTCGGGTTCTGCGTGGTGACCCACAGCCCGCGGCCCAGTGCGCCAGAGGCGCCGATGGCCAGCGGATTCGCATTCACGATCACGGTCTCGATGATCGCGGCGTCTACGCTATCTCGCGGGCGCCGCGAGGCCACCGCAATCACATTGCCTGAGCGCCCCTCCAGATCGACGATCTCGAGTCCGCGAAGGGTCGTGCGGTGGCCGAGTGAGATGACGCTGCCGTCGCTGCTCTCCAGCATGCGAATGGTGGATCGCGTCGCGTCCGTGAAGCCGGTGGGCAGCGATTGCGCATCGAACTCCATCACGCCCGCTCCGATCAGCGTCATGCCGTCGGGGACGGTGATTGGACTCGACATGTCGTACGTGCCCGCGGCGAGGCGCACCGCACGGCCGGTGTTCACCGGATCCATGGCAGCTAGCAGCTGCGCGGCGGTACGGATGTCCGCCGTGTCGCGCACCCACGAGAGCACTGGCGCGCGGGCTGATTCGGCGCGCGTCAAATCGACGCGGTCCGCGCGGAATTTGATGCCCCACGACGCGCCGCCAATTGCCACGAGTACGACCGCTCCGGCCGGGAGCAGTGCCGCCCGAACCCGCCGTCGTCGCACACTTCGGCTCCAGAATGGCGCACGGTGACGTACCGACGCACCGGACTGGAGCGCCTCAAGGTCGGCGAGCAGCGCCCCGGAGGATTGATACCTTGCCGCAGGGTCTTTCTGCATCAGCGCGCCGATCAGATTGTCGATCGCGGGGGTCAGCGCGCGATTCACCTCTGACGGACGTCGCGGCTCCTCGTGCAGCACGGCGTGCAGAATCGCGACTTCGTGCTCGCCGCGGAACGGGAGCGTCCCTGTCAGCATCTCGTACAACATCACGCCCACCGCCCACATGTCCGCTCTCGCATCAACAGGGCGTCGCCGGACTTGCTCGGGCGCGACGTAGCCGATGGTACCGAGGGTCATGCGCGATTTCGTGAGATTGACGTCGCGTATCTTGGCCAGGCCGAAGTCGAGAATCTTCACCGAGCCATCAACCAGCAGCATCAGGTTTCCCGGCTTGAGATCGCGATGGACGATCCCCACCTCGTGCGCGGCGACGAGTCCGCACGTCACCTGCCGCACGATCTCGATTGCTTCGTCCGTCGCCAGCGCACCGGTGCGATCGAGACGGTCCCGCAGTGTTTCGCCGGAGTACAGCGGCATGGCCAGGAAGACACCGTGCTCACTCTCGCCGATTTCGTGAATGCTGCAGAGATTGGGGTGATCGAGCGACGCGACGGATCGCGCTTCGTTGACAAAACGCTCCTGCCCCGCGCGATCGAGCTGCTCCTGCGGCAGCGGAAACTTGAGGGCGACGGTGCGCCCGAGCTGCACATCTTGTGCGGCATACACGACACCCATACCGCCAGCCGCCACGAAATCCGTGATGCGGAAATGCGACACGACGTGCCCCACGATGCCCAACGGATCACGGGAGTTCGCGACCGCCGCGGGCACGGCGTGCAGCGATCCAAAGCTGTAGTCGCGAAGCGCGTCCTCCGCGCGCGAGTCGGCGTCGAGTAGCCGCGCGACCGCCGCGTACAAAGTGACGTCGTCTTGCTTCAGCTCCTGTAACCGTGCGCCGCGCACCGCCGGATCCAGGTCCACCAACTCGTCGAACGCGGCGCGGGCCCGTTGCCAGAGTGCGCGTTCGGGAATCATGCGCCGCGCAACTCGGTGGCCAGCCACGCTCGCGCGGAGCGCAGGTCCCGCTTCACCGTCGCGAGCGAGCAATCCATTGCGGCGGCGACCTCCTCGAGTGTGAGGCCGCCGAAGTAGCGCTGCTCGACCATACGCGCCTGTCGCTCGTCGAGCTGCTCGAGCCTCGTCAGCGCGGCATCCAATTCCATCACTTTGTCGATATCCAGCTCACCAATCAGGACATCCTCATGGAGCTCTTCGAGCGCGACCCCGCCCCCACGTTTGGTGGAGGCGCGCGCTCGCGCATGATCCACGAGCACGTGTCGCATGGCGCGTGACGCAATCGCCAGAAAATGCTCCCGATCCTGCACCGGTATGTCCGAGTCCACGAGGCGCAGATAGGCCTCATGGACGAGGCCAGTCGTGTTGAGCGACCGTTCGGCTGGCGAGGCGCGCAGTCGTTGGCGTGCGAGCGTGCGCAGCTCCGCGTACACCGAGCGGACTACCTGATCGAGGCCGTCCTTCCCGTCCGCTGCCGTGTCGCGCGGAAGGTCGGTGAAATCGCGCATCTCCATTGGGTATGGACGTCCGGAGAGATAGTAGCGGTGGGGAGACTGCAGAGACTCCGTCGTGAATATGCAGCGCTGCTGGCCGAGTGGCTACGACACGTCGCGGACGCATCGACGGCGACGAGGCGACACCACATTCAGGTCAGAACCAAAAGGCGTGGGACGACGAAAAACTCGGATCGTGCGTGAAGAAGCGGTCCACCGGCAGCGCGTCTGACGGGAATTCGAAGTCCCCACGCGAGCCTAGCGCGGCGCCGGTTGGTGTCGGCTCGGCCGTGGTCAGGCCGGAGTTCCAATCGGGCGTCGTCACGCCCAGCAGCCAGCGTACGAAGAAGTCGTTGCGTTTGCGTGTGCCTTGGGCGCCGGTGGCCCCATGGCCGCCATTGGGCACCACCAGCAGATCAAAGTCCTTGCCGGCGCGGATCAGCGCGTCGGCCACTTGCAGTGTGGACGACGGATCGACGTTGGTATCGAGCTCACCGACGGTGAGGTAGAGATGGCCTTTCAGGTTCTTGGCTGCGCCGACGTTGGAATTGCTGTCGTAGTGTGCGCCCATCTCGCCCATCCACGCTTCGTTCCACCAGATCTTGTCCATGCGATTGTCGTGGCATCCGGAGTTTGCCACGGCGACATCGTAGAACTCCGGGAAGAAGAACACCGCACCGGCCGCGTTCTGACCACCGGCGGACGTGCCGTAGATCCCCACGCGATCGGTGTCGTACCACGCGTACTTCGTGTTGATCGCCTTGTGCCACACGATGCGATCGGGGAAGCCGGCATCCTTGAGGTTCTTCCACGCCACGTCATGGAATTGCTTCGAGCGATTGCTCGTTCCCATGCCATCGACCTGCGCCAGTACGAAACCGAGTTCCGCCGTGGCCGAGAGATTCTGACCGCCCCCCCAGGCTTTCGGGACATGATTGTCATGGGGCCCGGCGTAGATCTGCTCGATCACCGGGTATTTCTTCTTCGCGTCGAACGTTACCGGACGCACGATAAATCCCCAGATGTCCGTTGTGCCGTCACGGCCTTTCGCGACAAACACCTCCGGCGCGCGAAATCCGACCTTCACCGCCGCCGACATGTCGCCCTTCTCCAGCACGAGCGTGCGGCGGTCGTCGGCGCGCTTGAGCTCCACCACCGGTGGCATGTCGACCCGCGAGTACATGTCGATGTAGAACGTGCGATCGGGCGACCAGGTGATCGCGTGCGTACCGTTGGCTTCGGTGTACGCGACCAACCCCGTGCCATCGAAATTGATGCGATAAAAGTGCACGAAGTACGGGTCCTGCCCCGCGTTCATGCCACTGGCGCGGAAGAAGATCTGACGATTCGCCGCATCTACGCTGTCCACCCCGCGCATCACCCATTCGCCCTTCGTGATCTGGTTCTTCACCCGACCCGTTCGGCCGTCCATCAGATACAGGTGATTCCAGCCGTCGCGTTCGGATACCCACAACAGGTCATCGCCCGTGTAGCTGTTGCACGCGCCGCCGCCCTGTACCAGACGACAATTGGAGCCAAGGTCGTGTATGAAGTTGTGGCCGGCATCGCTATACATGAAGAAGCTCTTCGTCACCTCATCGACCATCGGCCGCACGGCGCCCGTATTCGCATCGACCTCGAGCACGCGGTACGTCATATGACCGCGCTGGTTGTAGTGAAATGCGTAGGCTCCATTGTCCTTGCGCCACACCGGCCGCGAGATCGCATACGGATTCGAAAACAGCGCCCGGTCGATCAGGATCTGACGCTTGGTTTCAACGTCGAAAATCGATGGCTGATTGGTGGCCAGCACATCACCCGGCTTCGCGTAGTTCGATGCGAAGCCGCCAAGGCTGCGCGTATTCTCGGTTTTGGGCTGCAGCTGATCGGTGGGCGACGAGCGCACGAACGTGACCATGCGGTTGTAGCCCGGCACCTGTCGATACGCCACCAGCTTTCTCGAATCGGGCGACCATACGATCGAATTCTGCACGTACGCATCGCCTTCCGACCCATCGGTACTCAGCAGCGTGTAGTTCGGTATCGCGTTCGGCGCAGCGTCGGAAACGAGCGCACTACGGATCGCGATGTTGTAGTTCTGCACGAAGGCCACCAGGCGGCAATCGGGCGAGTGCACGCCGACATTCTCGGCCGGCTGCCCCTGCGCTGCACCGCCGCCACCTTGTCCCTGCGTCGCACCGCTGCAGCGGGCAGTGCCTCCGCGTGCCGCTGCCGCGCGATCACCTCCTCCACCGCCGTTTGCCACCGCGCCGCCTTCGCCTGTCGTGGCGCCACCGATACGCGTGCACGCCTCGCCGTTCACCGCGCAGCGATAGCGACCGTCGCTCGCATTCCCTTCGATCGCGGTACCGTTCTCTGCGAACACCACCGACGGAAACGGCAGCGTGATGTCGGTATAGCGCTGGCCGCTGGCGGCGGAGAGTCCCGCGGCGACCGCGGCGTGATCGAACGCGGGCTGTTTGCTCCAGTGATCGGCATCGACCTTCACGAACCGGTGGCCGCCCGGTACCGAGACGCGATAGACGGCCTGGTTGGACCGGCCGATCCACGACAGGCCCGACGTGATTCCGGTGGTGAGGTTGGCAAACCGCTGGTTGATCGCAGCGGCTCGGCGATAGTCGGCGAGCGTACCCTGCGCGCTGACGACGCGGGTGGCGACCGACAACGCGACCGTCAGGGTCGAGAGCAGCTTCGCGCGCCGGATGGCACGTGAAGCAGGATGGTGCAGCGTCATCGAATCTCCTGTCTGGCTGTTGTCGCGTCGACCCGTGGCCACCGCGTGACGGGGCACTGACGGTTCGAGTTGGCGTACGCACGGCGGCTCTGCGCAAAGCATATACAGTTTCGGAAGCGCTGGCTTGAAACAAAACGACGCGCTGGCTCGCTCGTACATGACGCGGGCATTGGCGCATCAAGCCGAATTCGCGGCGGTGCGAAATGTCCGTCCATCACACACCGGTAATCCTTATGGCCAAGCTCGCCCTGTTCGTGCGGTTGCACGCGAAGTCCGGCCAGGAAACTGCGCTCGCCGACTTCCTCGCCAGCGCTCTACCCCTCGCCAACTCCGAGTCCGGTACCACGTCTTGGTTCGCGCTGCGTTTCGACGCATCCACTTTCGGCATCTTCGACACGTTCGACAACGACCAAGCTCGGCAGGCCCACCTGGGCGGCCCGATTGCAGCGGCGCTGATGGCCAACGCCGAGGCGCTGCTGAGTGAGCCGCGGAAGATTGAGATGGTCGAGGTGATGGCGGCCAAGCTTCCGGGATAACTTGCCTATCGCCCCGGCGCGCTGACCACGGCAGCTCGCAGTTCTCCGCACCGATGTCGCATGCCGCGGGCGGCGGCATCGGGATACGAGAGGTAGGTCACGGAGAGCGAGTCGGCGTGGGTGCGCGCCCGCGCATAGGCTCGCTCGCACTCCGCCGCGTTCCGTACGGCGTGAATCGGCCCCAGCGCCAGTCGTGTCGCCAGCACGCCGAGCAACAGCACCACGGCCGCACCGGCCGTAAATCGCATGGCGGTGTTCATCGCGCCACCGCCAAAATCTCGCGCGCCGCGCGCTCGCCCGATTCCACGGCGCCCTCGAGGTAGCCCTGCGCATCGATCGACGTGTGCTCGCCGCAGAAGTGGCAGCTACCTACGACCTCGCCCTCGGCTCCGGCGAATCTCGTATACTGACCCACCCGGTAGTACGAGTACGACCCCAACGACCACGGATTACGCGGCCAGTCGTCGAACGTGCTCACCCCAGTGTATGCTGCGGTGAGTCCCGGCATCACCGGCTCGATACGCGTGAGAAATTCTGTCGCGAGCGCTGATGACAGCCGCCCGCTCTGCGCACCGGTCACGTTGCCTCCTGTGTAGTTGACCAGGATGCCTTTGGCACCGGGCTGCGCACGCGTCACCTCCCACGTCGCCTGGTAGCCGCGATCGCTGAAGCTGTCGCCATTCCCGCCGAGGGTGCGCCAATGCCGTGTGTTGAATTGCAGCGCGAGTTTAGCGTTGCGACCCATGCCGAGTTCCGCAATGGCGCGACGCTTCACCTCGGGAAAGTTGGCACCACCGATGTCTACGCGTTCCCGTAACACCGAGAACGGCAACGCCAGCACGACGCGGTCGGCCAGCACCGGCGCACCACCATCAAAATCGAGCGTCCATCGTGATCCCGTCGCGCGCACTGCGATGAGCGCGCGCGACGTCTCGACCTGACCGCTCAATCCCGCCGCCATGCGCGCGACGAGCTGGTCGTTGCCGCCGCGTACCTTGGACTTTTCGTTGGACGGGCCGAACAGTCGCAGCTGTCCCTGTCCGACGCCGCCGAGCAGATACACGAGGTTGAGGGCGGCCTGGTCGGTGCTCTCTGCGCCGTATTCGATGTTGTAGGCCACATCGAGCAGCTTTCCGACGCGCGAGCTCATGCCACCGGGGACGCGCGTGGCGATCCAGTCGCGAATGCTCAGCGCGTCGAGCTCACGGCCGCGCGCGGTGGACTGCGTGTAGAGTGTCGGATAGCCCGCTTCGACGTAGTCGCGCTTGAGTGGCTGCCACACAGCTTTGAGGTCTTCCACCGCTTGCCGGTAGCTATAGGGCGCGCCGTCGAACCAGAGCTGCAGCTCGGTGCCGTTAGCCTCCGCGGCGAGCACGTTGTCCAACACGAGTCCCAGCTCCTGTGCCAAGTGCCGGATCGCGGTGTGCCCTTGGTCGATCAACTCACCGCCGTGCTCCGCGATCTGTGCGCCGAAGCCGGCGCGGTTTGACCAGCAACGCCCGCCGAGGCGCGTATTCGCTTCGTACACCGTGGCGGCGATGCCCTGCGCCTTCAAACGCCAGGCGCAGGTGAGGCCGGCGAGCCCGGCGCCGATCACCACCACCCGTTCCGTGCTCGTAGTCTTCGAACCGCGTAGCGTGGGCGCAATTCCTGTGGGCGACAGGTCGCGACAGCCCGCCACGAGGGCGCCCGTGGTGAGCCCGGCGGCGCCGACAAAGGCACGTCGCGTGAAGGTGCGACCGGCGATCGACCGCTCTCCCTCCCCCTTCGGCGGTGAACCGCTGTTCGCGGCCTCGGCGAGCGCGTCCGACAGGAATTGCAGCAGGGGTGTTCGCATGGCGGGGATCGGTGAGGGCGCGGGAGAGCGAGGGCGGCGGGCCGTCCATCTCCCGAAACGATGCGGCGAAATCACGTGCGGCGCGAGCTCATCCGCGAGTGAAGGGCGCTAGCGCAGAGCGGCCGGATGCTCAGTGCTCATTCCCCGGAGCACATTGTGGACGACCGAAGCCCATATTCATGCCCCTCATGAGCCAGAGGCTTGGCACCACGCACCACGCACCACGCACCACGCGCCACGCGCCACGCGCCACGCACCGACCTTCCGGCGCATCAGCACCAGGTCAGGCGGAGGGGAGTCGTCCCCGCCCATGGCATACCGAAGACGTCGATCGTCGTGAGGACATACGCGGTCGAGTCGTTCACCTCGACAGCCGCGAGGACGGACCGCGTAAACAGCGAGAACGTGCGCAGCGAGTCGGCGCTCGCCTGAGCACACTTGAGCTTCGCGACGGCGCGGCGCCAGGTGGCGTTGGGGTCCTGCGCTTCAAGCCAACGCACCGCGCCCTCTGCCGGTGTGAGCGCCTCGAGCGCGCGCAGCGACGTGATGCCGATGAAGTCCTGGGAGAAGTCGTCAAACGGCCGAGTCGCGCCGTAGCGACGCATTCTCTCGACCTGCCACTCCGCGACCGCGCACGGCATCGTCGAGTCCTGCGCCATCCGTGTCTCGACCGACATCGGTAGCTGCGCTCGGTTCATGCGGGCCACGTCCACCCGTTCCCGAAGGAGCCGCGCGAACGCGTCCATGTCGAGATACGCCGCAGCGCTCGCCCAACGCTCCGTGCGATTCGCGGCGTAGAAGCTGTCGGCCGCCGCCTTTGGTGCCAATGGGGTCTGGGCGTGTGCCTGAACCGCTGCGGTAGAAACCGCCGTGAAGATTACCAGCGCCAGCCATGTCCATTTCATAGTGCCCCCGTCGATTTGACGATTCAGCCCTGCGCTCCAATCCCGCAACGCCCCACAACATGACGTAAAGCTGAGCGGACATCTACACAAACCTGAAGCGCCCATCGTCTGCACAAGACGACGGGCGCTCTTCACCACGTTACGCGCGGCCTCGTGGACCCGGCCTGAGCGCTCTGATGATGAGCAACAACACCACGGCGCCAACAAACGCGACGGTGATGGTCGCGATGATGCCACTGAACGGTAGCGAGACACCGAGTGTGGCAAAGAGCCAGCCACCTATGACGGCACCGACGATACCAACGATGATGTCACCGATCAATCCGTACCCGATGCCGCCTACCACCGCGCTGGCCAACAAGCCGGCAACGAGTCCAACGACGATCCACGTAACAATGTCCATGCAGCACTCCGTGAGCCTGAGTCAAAAGCCGATACCGCAGTAGAGCGCACCCTGAGCAACCGCGCGCCCATCTCGCGAACCGGCATAAAAGCGGTAGCCTGTCGGTCGGACGCATCCAACGATGCGACTCTCTGCCGCGGCGGTCAATAGTACGAAGCGGGTTCAGTGCATGAATCGCGCCGTCACCAAGCGCAACTACGACCGGCAGCGGCACATACAGGGGCGGCGATTCCTCCGCGCCCAGACGCCGCCAAGGAGCCGCTGGGTCATTCGACCCGGGCCGCCCGACGCGCGGGAATGCACATTCTGCTCTGTCTGCCGAATCCCATTTTCCGGCTCGTCCCAGTCCTGGTCCTCACCCGGATCTCATGTGCTCCGCTGCCCTGCCCCAGTCGCCCGACCCGCTCCTCCCCGATCCCGACACGCTCGCCCCCGACCAGCTGCGTGACGCGCATCGGCTGCTGGCGGAGTCCAGCCGTTACGCCTTGCAAGGTGACGGTGGCACTCGAACGTGCGTCGCGAATCGGCACAATCGAAGTTGATGTGGTCGAAGCCAGCGTACAGGCCGATGGCCTCATGGCCACGCCGATATCGAGCCCGCATTCGAATGCATTCTTCGCACCTACCGTCGCCGTCGGCGACGTCGATCAACGCTGGCGTTGGCTTGCTATTGTACGCGGCGTCAATGTGACGCTCGACGATCCGCAACTCCACGGCCCGCTGAATGCAATCGTGCTCGTGTCGCGTCAGGCGGCATCGGAAGCGGCCTACGACGGCGACAAACGAGCGTGGTACGACGAAACTTTGGACCGGTGGCTTGTTCGCTCTTCTCGTGCTCGTTCGTTAGTCCTAATAACCGTGCACCTTGCTCGACACGCTCGCCGAGACATGCGGCGAGCGTATCGAGGCCGGTACGCCACCCGCATCGTCACGGAGATTGTGGCCCCATCGGCGGCAGGCGCCGCAGCCACTGTTCACAGGTCGGCGCTGGCTCGCGCCGCGGAAACTTCGGAAGCTGCTTCAGTTCCGTGGGCTCTCCGAACTTGAAGTATTGCACCATGTCGAAGAAACAGGAGAAGGGAACGGTGGGCATCATCACCACCTGGTAGCCCTCTGCACGCCGCTGCTGTCCAGGGACATTGGCCAGTGTATTGAACGCGTCGAACAGACGCGCAAAGCGCAGGGGCCCGGCATCCCAAGGATCGACGCCGAGGTCGAATATCATGTTGGCCACCGTTTCGCGCGCCTGTGGATCGTTACCCGCGACGAACACCGTGGCGCGCATCTTCGTGAGCAGCGGGTCCATGAAGTAGACGATGTTCGGCAAGTTGATCCGAACCACGCGCATGGTCAGGTGCCGAGACTGTATGCGCTCCGCTTTCGCACTGTCGGATGTGAGTTCCTGGTAGCCATCCGGCGCCAGCTTCTTGTCGCCGCCGCTCACGTCGATGACGACTTTGCCGCTCAGGTCACCCAACGTGCCCGCGACGTCAACGACTACTTCACCGGGGACCGCGAGGACGACCACTGGCGCCCGTGACGCCGCCTCGCGCTGACTGACCGCCGACGCGTTGGGCCCAGATTTCTGCACCAAGGCACGCACCACATCACGACCGGGGTCACGACTGCCGTAGATCACGCGATACCCGTGGGACCCCAGTGCCGGTCCGAGGGCGCCGGCGAGCGTGCCCGTGCCGATGATCGCGACGACCCCCTTCTCCGCTACGGGCGCCGGAGGGTTTTCGGCGGGGGCCTTTTCCGCAGGAGCCTTGTCGGCAGGAGGGGTTCCACAGGCTGACGCGATGGCCAATGCGGCGAGCACGATGTCGCGAAATTGGCGCGGTCGACGCATGCGAAGACGTGTGGGCATTTGAGTGGAGTCTCTTGGTGTTGGGGACCCTGGCTTCCGGCGCGATCAGGCACCTGGCGAACACAACTTTCCGACGTCCGGGCAACGCTCTTCATTAAGCTGCACCGAAATGTCTCGGTCAGCGAGCGCGGCCGGTCGTTGAACGTCTCGACCGCGCTGGAATGCAACGTGTCACGTGGCGCTCGTCAACGCGGGTGGGTTCGGATGGCGCTCGAGCTAAGACGCCGCCGTAGGCACCGCGAACTCCGCCTTGTAGTCCGGCGCGTACTGCGCGAAGCTACGTGGCACTTGGCCGGCGATGGTCTGGACGCTGTCGGTCATGCGCTCCGAGTAGCCCAGACGGAAGTACTCGAGAATCACCGAGGCCACGGCCGCAATGTCACGGGCGTCTACGAAACTCCCCTTCGCTTTGGCGACCGGTAGAAGAATCGCATTGGCCTGGACAGACAGCGCGCCAACGTGGCCTCCTCCATGTCCTGGGGCGCGTGACGGGCCGCCCACCACAGGTATGTGGCGCGTTCGCGCTGTGCGTTTGCGTTACGTGGTGGCGTCGCCCGTAAGAATATCGCTCAACGTGTTGCGATCGATGTTTCCACCGGACACGACACACACCACGTTACCCGAGCCGGCCTTCCCGGCGAGCGCCGCCGCCACCGATGACGCGCCGGCGCCCTCCGACACCACGCGATTGCGTTCCACGAGCAAGCGCACCGCCGCCTCGACGTCGTGGAGCGATACCACGCACGATCCATCCAGCAGCGCCTTCGCGCGCGGCCACATGTCGTCGAGCACGCGACTACTGCCGATGCCATCGACAAAGCTCGGCGTGTAGGTGATCGTCGTCGGTTCACCCGCCTGCAATGCGGCCGCGAGTGCTGCCGAGGTCTCCACCTCACTCGCCAGCGTCTTCGCCCCGGGACGTAGCGCGCGCAGGGCGGTCGCGATACCGCAAGCCAGCCCGCCTCCGCCATACGGAACGACCACGGTGTCCACGTCGGGAAGATCCTCGAGAATCTCCAGCCCGATCGTGCCATTCCCCGCCATTACGCGCGGATCGCTCACCGGATGGATGAACAGCCCGTCCATGCCGGCGTACCGATGCGAAGTCATCACCTGCCACCATTCGGCAAACGGCACGCGGATCACGTCTCCGCCGAGTCGGCGAATGGCATCGAGCTTCGTTTGCGGCGCGTGGTCCGGCACCACGGCGGTGCATGACACGCCGCGTTCGCGCGCCATCCACGCCACACCCTGTGCCATGTTCCCGGCGCTGCAGGTGTACACGCCGCGCGCGAGCTCGGCCTCCGTGGCCATCGCGATCGCGTTCGCGGCGCCGCGAATCTTGAAGGCGCCGATCGGCTGCAAGTTCTCCAACTTGAGCCAGATCTCTCGCGGCGCGCCGTTGTAGTCGAGTGGTACATGCAGTCGCACCAACGGCGTGCGTACCGCCGCGCCGCGCACGCGATCGCGCGCCGCCTCGATGTGAGCCAGCGTGAGATCGGCGAACATTGGCTCGCTCACCGCCTGCCGCCCAGATGCACCGTCACGCCACGTCCAGTCGCTCTCGCCTGCGCGTACACATGCTGCGCTGCCGCGATGTCTTCGACGGCTAATCCGAGGGACTTGAACAGCGTGATCTCGGCAGCGTCACGTCGCCCCGGCAGCACGCCGCGCAGCACGTCGCCGAGCTCACCCACGATGTGCGCCTCGGTGATGGCACCCTCGCGAAGGGGGAAGAGATAGTCGCCCGCCTCGTTGATGGTCGACTCCTTACGATCGACGAACAGGCGAGACGCGACAACCGCCGCCGTATCAAGCTCGCGCGCAAAGGCGACGCTCGATCCCACGGCGTTGACGTGCGCGCCGGGTGCGATCCAGGCGCCTTTGAGAATCGGCGCACGAGATGCCGTGGTGGTGCAGATGATGTCCGCGCCCTGTACCGCGTCGCGTACCGACGGCATCGCCTCGACCTGCACCCCGAACCGTTGCGCCGCCCACGTGGCGAAGGCGTCGACATGCGCGCGCGTGCGGCTCCACGCGCGTACGCGTCGAATGGGGCGTGCGACCAGCATCGCTTCGAGATGCGTGCGCGCCTGCGTACCGGCACCCAGGATCGCGAGATCGCCCGCGTCTTCACGCGCGAGGGCCTGCGTGGCGACGCCGCTCACAGCGGCGGTGCGAATGGCGGTGATCTCAGACGCATCCGCAATCGCGATCAGCTGCCCATGCTGCGTTTCGTGCAGCAGCACGGCACCAATGTGCGACTCCAGCCCGGCCGCATGATTCCCGGAGAACACGCTCACCGCCTTCAGCCCCATTACGCCGACTCCGGGCAGCCATCCGGGCATGACGCCGAGGACGCCTGTCTGTTCCGGACCGCGCATGACCGAGCGGAGCGGCTGCACGGCGTCACCAACGGCCAGCGCCTTCAGCGTGTCGCGCATGACGTGCATGCACGCCTCCATCGGCAGGCACTCGCGAACGTCCTGCTGGCTGAGGATGAGGGTCATGCCGGAAGCTACGCCGGCATGGATATTGGAAACAGGGGACAGGCTGCGGTGATGTCGCGGTCGATGTCGGGAGACTTCGAGGCCGAGTGCAACGCGGGTGAATACGTCCGACCGATTCGCGTGCGGTGATAAACTGGTCGCGGACGGCACAGACTCGACGGGGGCACCCTGATTGGTGCCCCCGTCGTACGACCGACTATAGCAGCGCGGTAGTCCGCACCACCCGACGGCAGGTCAGCAACCCAGCGTTTCCTGCACGAACAGCGACTGCACATAGAGCTGGTTCGCATAGCCCAGCGGAATGCCGTCCCCAGCGTGTGCCAGAAGCGTCGCCTCGAACCCCTTCATGGGACCGCATGCCGCCGTGGGTTTGCCGCGCGCCACCGCGTTCGCCGCGGCGTCGAGCGTGGCCGTGAGTCCGGCCACGAGCTCCGGTTCGATTGGACCATTGACGACCGCGTCGCGGAGCTGCGACAACGGGTCGGCAGTGCCGACCTCGGTCGCGGCGCCCAACACAGGAACGACTGACGGATGGGCCCCTGCGGTAGCGGGTCCGGCGACCGCGATAAGCGCGCCGACGAGAACGAGATGGCGGATAACGACCGAACGGAACATGACGGAATCTCCTGTGATGTTGAGTGAGGGAACTCCGCAACATGTCGAGCGCCGTCGCGGCAGGCGATGCCTGCATGTTGTAAAACGATGCGTCACGGTTGCGCATTGGCGCGCCGCCATCGACGCCGACGCGCTTCACGTCGACGCCTCGGTGCGCAAGACTGCGTCAGTCTCTGGCTCGCGACTCCGCCCAGCAACATCAGTCCCACCGACATCAATACGACGGTCGAGGGCTCAGGCACCGTGGTCGTCACGCTCGTCAGTTCGACACCGCCGGTCCAGCCGACGCTGCTGGATGCACCGGCTCCGGTCATTTGATGCGTATAACTCAGACGAGCCGTCAGGAGGGGCGGGCTGATCGGTGCGAAGATATTGGTCTTGTCGCCGGGCGGACAGGCAATGCTGGACACGACGGTGAGCGTGCACGCCCCCGTGCCGACATCCACTCCAAGCGAACCACCATTCGTGGATCCTGACAGATACGCTGAATACGAACCGGGCTGACCGTCCCACTCGCTCCATTGGCACCAGCAGGCGCCGCGAGTGACAGGTTCTCAGTGAAGTAGCTGTGTGCGGTATTGTAGGGCCCACCAATGACCGGCGACGAGAAGAGGGCATCAAACGTGGTCTTCTGCGGCGACGCGAACTTGCCGTCCGCGGCCAGGGTATCCGACGAGGTTTGGCCGCCGGCAGTACCAACGCGAGATTACATCGCTGGCGCTTCGGTGTCTGAGGCGAAGCCGATGAATACGAACCACACGCTGCCGTCGACGAGGGCCTCGCGCGGGACCTCCCGGAGCGCGGCTTCATACAGTGCGGGTTCGTAGCGTACTTCCCCGAGCTGAATCTGGGCCGGTAGATAGGACGTGCCGTCGGCGGCGCGAACGGTCAGCTGTCGCTCCCAAGGCACACCGGCAACCGCTTCCGGCGACATTGGCTCGAGCGCCACCGGCCCGGGGTTGGTGACTCGCGTTGCGCCGCGTTGCTCCCGCTCGGCTACGATGTCGACTTCAACGGCACTTTGCTGAACGCCGATGCCGAACTCCCGTGGCCAGACGGTTTGCCAAACGCCATCCAGCGCAGCGCCCTCTGGCGCAGGGACGAGAAATGCGAAGAGCGATGGCGGTCTTGAGCGCGATGGTGGCCGCTCCTCCGCCGAACTGGCGCGCACTCGGAGTTCTCCGAGTTGCTGATTGCCACGCCACAGGGTCAGGGTCATCGATCGTCCTCTCGGGGACGCATTGCGCACTGTATGGATACTGACCGCACTCGAACATGCCGTTCGCGTGACAGCGGCGAGTTGAATTGCCTGAACTCTCCGCCCTGACCGTTCAGGTACCTAATGTACTGAACATCGCGAAGGCCTTTTGCTAAGGTCGTGGCTGCCACCGCTGACCACCACCGATGCCTTTCCACGGCGCCAGGTGGTGGCCCACGGGCTGTCGCGTTCTCCTCGTCGAAGCCCTTCGGGTCAGCAGCCCGGATTGGTCGCCAGAATCAACGCAGATGGTCCAGTCACGCCAAGGTAGGTCACCGTGAGGATGGTGGGCGTATTCCCGGGATTGTACGCCGCGTGCACGTGTCCCTGACCCCGATCAACGAACGAGGGTTTCGGTTGGCTCGGGTCGACGGCGTTGTACGTTCGGGCCTCGCACGTCTCGCCGTCTACGAACACCAGTGTTCCGGAGGTCACGGTGACCATGGCCGGTCCGGGATGCGTGTGCCATGGGATGGAACTGTTAGGCTGGACGGTAACGCGCGCGAGCACCATGTCCGACGGGTCCGTCACGTGCGCGACCTCGGTGGCATGGCCGTCCTTGATCCGGAATTGCACGTTCAATTCGTCCACGAAGCGGCCGCGACTGAGCACCTCTGACGCGAAGCCGCGAGGGGGCAACTGCACGGGCGCGGCACTGCTCCCAGGGCGGGACGAAGCGCGTACCAATGCCACTGACGGGGTATCAGCCGATCGGACGGCCGTCGGCGCGTCGTCGCGGCAGGCAGTCATCGTGATCGCGCCGACGCTCACAAGGGCGGCAGCGGTGGCGAGAAAGGAAGGACGCATATGGTTCTCCAAAAGTGGTTCGTCGGTAAACTCCACCGGCGAATGCAGGTGGTCACTCAGGAGAAGCCGAAAAGCCGGCAATATGGGATCATCGATCTTGCCGGAACTTTACGCGGGGCCAATCTTGCGGAGTGGATTCGCCTATTCCGACTCCGAGCGCGCACGAGGCCCTTCCGGATCTCTTCACCGCCACCTACGAGGCGCTACGTCGGGTAGCGCACCGGCATCTGCGGCAGGAGACCACGGGGCACACGCTGAATACCACCGGGCTGGTGCACGAGGCGTATCTCGAACTAGCCGCACTCGAGCATATTCGATGGCCCTCGCGAGCCTATGTGCTGTCGGCGGCCTCACAGGCCATGCGTCGCATTCTGATCGACTACGCCGTCGCCCGACGAGCGCAAAAACGCGGCAGCGGCGCGGTCGCCGTACCGCTCGATGACGCCGTTGCCCTCGCGGTGTCGCGAAGCGACGACCTGCTGGCGTTGGATGAAGCGCTCGAGCGACTGGGGGCGCGCAACGTCCGTACGGCCCGCGTGGTCGAGTGCCGATTTTATGGAGGCATGAGCGTCGACGAAACGGCGGAGGCGCTCGAGCTGTCTACGGCTACGGTGAAGCGCGAATGGGCAGTAGCGCGTGCGTTTCTGAATCGCGAGCTCTCGCCGTGATCGAAAAATTGCCGACTGGCGAATGGCAGCGCGTCGAAGCGGTGCTCGGCGGCGCGCTCGAGCGCACCGGTTTGGCTCGTCGCGAGTTCATTGACCAGGCGTGCACGGGTGACGAAGCACTTCGGCGTGAAGTGACATCACTGCTTGCCGCCCACGATCGGACCGGAGCCGTTGATGCGCTGGCGGCCGACATTGCGCCGCTCGCGGCCGGCCTTCGCATTGATGGTACCAGCCCGGGCGACGGCGAGAATGATCACGAAACCCGTTCGCTGGTTGGTCGCACGATCACGCAATACCGAATTATTTCGCGTTTAGGTCACGGTGGCATGGGCGTCGTGTACGAGGCCTTCGACACGCGACTCCAGCGACCGGTCGCGCTCAAGTTCCTCTCACCGCACCTGACCCACGATCGTCACGCACAACGTCGCTTCGAAACGGAGGCGCGGGCGGCCGCGGCGCTCGACCATCCAAACATCTGTTCTGTATCCGAGATCGGCACCACGGACGGCGGCGAGCGCTTTCTCGTGATGCCGCTCTGCATCGGCGAAACGCTGCACGAACGGATCGCGCGCGGGCCTCTGGACATCCCTGATGCCGTCGAGATCGCGGTTCAGATCTCTCGTGGGCTCGCGAAGGCGCACGACGCGGGGATCGTCCATCGTGATATCAAGCCGTCGAATCTGTTCATCACGCACGATGGCGTGGTGAAGATTCTCGATTTCGGCATCGCGAAGCTGTTGGATCAGGCGATCGTGCTGACTGGTGGGGGATTGCTTGGGACGCCGGCCTACATGAGTCCGGAGCAGGTGCGCGGCGAACGCATCGATGCCGGCACGGACGTTTGGGCCGTAGGCGTGGTGCTGTATGAAATGCTCACCGGCGAACGTCCGTTTCACGCCCGCGGCGCCGCGCTCCTCGCACGGATTGCGCACGCTGAACCGGCTCCATTGCCAAACTTTCGCGCCGACCTTCCAGACGCGCTCGATACGCTGATCCGACGAGCGCTCTCGAAGAAGCGGGCAGACCGACCGTCGTCCATGCGCGACATCGAACGCGAATTGGTAGCGCTGGGCGTAGGGGCGAGCAGCACGCTCCACGTCGAAGGCACGGGCGCTGACGTGCGACGCCCGGTACGAGCGCGACGCTTCCGACGATCCGTGATGCTTGGCGCGGGTGCACTCGTGACATTGGCCGCGATATCGGGCATCGTGTACCTGATGCGTCTCGCGCGCTAGCTCGTACCGCGCGGTTCCGCATGCGATGAGGCGTGCAGAACCCGAGGGCAATCGGCCAAAGCAGAGTTCCTCGCCGTCGTCGCTCTGGCCGTCAGCGTTGCTGTTGGCCGCGAACGAATCCCAGTTCCCACAGCAACAGTGCCCCGTCGGTGTCTCGAAAGCGATGCCATGTGACGCCGGTGCGAAACCCAATGGCGTTCCCGCGGAGCAGCACAGCGGCAACGCCCGCGTTCATGCCCGCGGTGCCTCCGCCGCCCCCGGCACCAAAGCCGCCGAGAAGGCTGAGGCCACCAGAGGGTAGCAGCAGCACTCGTGGAGATAGTGCCAGCGGCAGTGCGACACCGGCGCGAGCACCAAACGTGACAACCCCATTGCCGAGCAAGCGCGGCACCGTGCCGAGCGAGAGATCGGCACCCAGGCGGTTCACGCGGAACTGCGTGAAGTGAACCCCGAGTGTGAGCAGCTCCGCCGCAATCTCGCCGTCGTACGACGGCACACCCACCGAGGCGCCGAGCAGCCAATCAATGCGCTTCGCCTCGAGGGAGTCCTGCGCGAACAACTTGACTGGCGAGACGAGGAGCGGTGTAATCAGCAGTGCAATGCACATGACACTCACGCGCATGACCTAACCTCCGATGGCATTGGCCTAAACTACGAAGTGAGAAACGCTCCCGGACTCAGCCGGTGGAGAGAACGGAGTGAACGATCGTCATTACACACCCGATGCTGGTGCCTACGCGAGCCCGTCCGCGAGATACAGATCACTCAGTGCGCGATGCCACGTATTCGCGCGCGACCGACCGTCGGGCGTCACGCGAAAGCTGATCAGAGCCATGATGCCGGCGCCGTCGGTCGGCAGGATGTTGGCCCAGGCCGACTGTCGACCCGTTTCCGGGTCGAGCAGCCACACATCGCCCGGCTTCGCCGTCGCGTCGTCCGTTCCCAGGATGAGCACACCGTCGTTCACCCAGCCGATCAGCCTCGCGCCGCCCGCGGTGCCGGGAATCAGCCGCGACGTGGCTGTACTCGATGCGTTGGCCACGGAATGCAGTGTAATTCCCTGCCCCACGCCGCGCACTGCGACGGTCGCCCCGTCGGGTGACACCGCCCAGTCCTCGACGCCCTCCGGCGTCATGGGCACCGGCGTGCCGCCGCCGACGCTCAAGAGGTACAGACGCGGTGCTCGGCCCGATGTCATCGCCGACACGACAAGACCGACTCCGTCCGGGAGCCAGTGCGCACCAGTGAACAACAGTCCATTTCCGGGAATCCGACGCGTCTCGCCCGCACCGGTCGGCACCAGCTCGATATACGGCGCGGTTCCGCCCACGACGGTAGTGTACCCGGGGGTACAGAGCGCGAGACGCCCATCCGGCGAGAGCGCGAGTCCCTCACCCAATGCGAGGCGAACGGCAGGCGAGCCGTCGATTCGCCGCAGATACGCACCGCCATCTGGCCCGGCACCCTGCCCCGTCTCCGAGAACAGAATCACATCCCCGTCGCGCGAGATGTCCGCGGCCCACGAGGCGTCGAGCCACGACAGGTCACGGTCCGCAACATCGCCGGGCCGCCGGGCCACCAACACGGCGCGATCATCCGTTTGTGCGAGCAGCAAGCGGCCGTCCGGGAACGCGTCCCAGAGCGTCACGTTTCCCGGGAAACGCGCGACGACCCGCGGTGCGCCACCGACGGTGACTGCACGCAGCGCACGGAACAGCGGCCGGTCGTCGGACGCCGTGAACCAGATCTCGTCACCACGCCACGCGAGGCCGTGAATGTTGAGATATTCAGGCGTGAGTGACGTCACCTTGCCCGCGCGGTCGGTGACACGCACCCGCCCCACGAGCGAACCGGGTGACTGATACTGCACGAAGGCGATGCGCTGCGCGTCCGCCGCAATGCGCACGAAGCCGAGGCCCGTTGCTTCGCCCGTGCGCGGCTGCACCAGGGATCGGCCGATGGGGAATTCGAGTCGGTCGCGCCCATCGACGTTGCGAATAACCGCGAGCTCGGATCCATCCGGTGACCAGTCGGCGAACTTCACCTCGGTGATCAATTCGCGCGGCGCCCCACCCGCGAGCGGAACCCGCGCCAGCGTACCGTACGTGATGATTCCGTCGCGATGCGTGCCAAGTGCGACGGCCAGCTCGCCTGCTCGCGAAACCGCCAGCACGTTGGCGTCGGGCAGGTCGAGGGCACGAGACTCGGGTCCATCGACGCGTGTCGTGTGTACGCGGCACGCATCGCCATCCCAGAGCGCGCCGAACAGGATTGTCTGTCCGTCAGGTGCGACGCGCGCGGAACGCACGACGCCGCGGCGAAATGTGAGCCGGCGAAACGACGAGGTCGCTGCCGATGGGCGCAGGAACATGCCACCGCCGACTACCGACGTCGCGAGCAACACGCCAGCCGCCCCGTAGCCGATGGCCGCGCGACGGGACACCGCGCCGCGCGATCGGTCACCGGCGGCTGGATTTGCGTCCGGTGTCGATGATGCACGGCCGGCGTGGTCAGTGGACTCCGTGATATCGAGCGCGATTGCCAGGTCGTGCGCCGAGTGAAAGCGATCCTCAGGCGACTTCACCAGGCAGCGCTGCACGATGCGCGAGAACGTGAACGGCACCGAGGTCGGCAACACCGGCGCCTCGTCGCTGACCGTAGCGTTCATCGTCGCGACCGATGTCGCGCGCCGAAACGGCGGTGTTCCGGTCAGCATCTCGTGCAACACGACGCCGAGCGCGAAGATGTCGGCGCGTGCGTCGATGTTCTCACCGAGCAATTGCTCCGGGGCCATGTAACCCACCGTGCCGACGATCATGCCCGTCACCGTGAGGGACTCGGCCGCCGCGATGGTCGCCGTATCGGACCCGCTCACGCGCTTGGCGATACCGAAGTCGAGGATCTTGAGACGACGGTCGCGCGTGAGGAACAGGTTCTCGGGCTTGAGGTCGCGATGCACGATGCCGCGCGTATGTGCCGCCTCGAGTCCTGCCACGATCTGCGCCGCCAGCTGTGCGACCGTGCGCGCGGGCAGCGCCCCGTCGCGACACAGTCGGTCACGTATCGTCTCCCCGTCCAGCAGCTCTTAAACGATGTACGGCATGTCACCGGCACGGCCCACGTCGTATACCACCAGCAGATTCGGATGGTCGAGGGCGCCCACCGTACGCGCCTCGGATTCGAATCGACGCGCGAGCACCGGGTCGCTCACCATCGCCGCGGGAAGCGTCTTGATAGCAACGTGCCGACCAAGGCGCGGGTCGAGCGCGCGATACACGTGGCCCATTCCACCGCTGCCGATCAGGGCTTCGATCTGGTACGGGCCAAGGAGGGTTCCGGGCGTAAGCATGCTATCCATTGGACATATACGGCGACCCGAGTGGTGAGGAACGCTAAATTTACGTGTGGGTCAGGGGTAGGCCACAGGCGCGCAACACGCGCGAGCCATCACGTGGTTCGATGAATCGTGACACACGCGTTGAATCCATCCGTTGGCAAGACTCCGACACGCCAGGGGCGCCGTAGGGCCTTCATCAGATCGTCCGTCTGGAGGCGCGGCAACTGCGCCACCTGGGTCGGCGTCAGCACGCTGGCGACCGCCCGACGTTCCAACGCGAGCCCAAGCATGCTATCCACTTGGGCAACCGAGCTCCGTCCGATGTATCCGCACGAACTCGGCGGGCTTAGTCTGTTGCAAGGCGCTGGCCTGCATGGCGGCGAGCGGCTCTGGATCCAGCTGCGTCACCTGGGCGACGAGGGGGAATGGCACCGCGACGGCAACCAATAGGGTAAACAACACCAATGGGATTCGCATGCTCATGGTTGGCACTGGAGGGACACGGATGTCGCATCAGATCGCGCGCATCGCGCCTACAATTAACCTGGCGAGTGTTGCACCCGTACGTTAGACAACACGGCGGCGCGATCTAGACAGGTGAGATTCGAACGACAGACTTACTCGATGGTCAATGCCGATGAAGTCAATGATCCTCTGTACGTACCGAGAATGAGCCGGCACTCAGCCGCCCCGCTTGCCAGTTCGCCCACCGAGGCGCAGCTTCCCGCGCATGACTACGCGCGCTGACGTCGAGCAATTGCTGCGGCGGATTCCACTGTCCACACCAGCCGATCAAGGCGCTGCCTCGACCGTGCTGCAGATGTTCGTGTCGTTGCGGAATGCGGCCTTTGAAGGCGGAGGCATCGGGCTGCCGCCGGTGATGACGCCGTTCGCGATTCCCGACCTGATCCGGCAAATGCGGGAAGGCAACTACGTCGACGTCGCCTTGACGCTCATTGGCATTGCCGGAGATGCAGCGTCCGCGTTTGGATTCCTGGTGGCGGCCGCGACGGAACTGGGCACCATCCCTGCCCTTGGCGGATGGGCGTCGGCTGGCATTGTGGCCACCACGATCGGTGAAATCGCTGGCCCAGCGGGCATCGCGGCGGCGGTGTTGGTGGCCACCTTTCGCGTGCCGCAAGATGTGAGCGAGAACAACAAGAAGCTCTTCTTCATCGCCGATGCGAGCGGCATTCTGACGTCGTGGATCTTCAATCTCCCGAACATCAATCCACACGCGCGGCTGACGGCGCGCGCGCGCACCGGTGGCTACTTCCGCACCGACGTCTCCGAGGGGTGTCGCCTGGCGCATGATCGCGTGCATCAGCTGTGGCAGACCAACTATCGCGGCAACTCGACGGCGATCCGGGCCGCTCGCGAGTCGGCCCGGAACAGCTGGGAGCGATACTGGCGGCAAGTCGGCGACGCCCTCGAGCAGGGGCTCGTGCCGCTACCGCATGGCGTTGGCTCCGGATGGGTGAACGCCGAGATTGCTGATGCGAACCGGCGCAACCGCTCCGCGGCGCGCGCCGCGGACGAAGCGCGGTTGGCCGAAAGCAGACGGCGAGCAGCGGGCGGTTACTGGTTTCGCTCGCCCGAAGGGCTCGATTTGTTCATGCCCGACCCCTGAGTCAAAGCGCGCAACCCTGAGGGGCGTCGTCTATTTGCAGGAGAACGCCGACGCGTCGTCGGTGCTGCCAGTGCCGTTGTATCGGGCCGTCATCGGGTACGAACACAGTGGATGCGTGCGCACGACCTGACTACCACGAAGCTTTCGCGCGACGACCCGCGACGGCGCCTCGCCCTGTTCTACCCACGATCGAATGATGCCCGCGAAGTCCACGTCGTCGCATCCGCTTCCGCCTGCGCAGTGCAACACCCCGGGCATCATGAAGAGGCGCGTGAACGATGCGGCGTTTGGCGTGCGCGTCTGTACGGCTTTGAAATAGTCGATGGTGGCACGCGCGTTGAGCGCGGGGTCTGACCAGCCATGCGCCAGGAGCAACTTGCCGCCGCGTGCCTGGAAGGCCGACAGATCGGGATTCGTCGCCGACACGACCGCATCGACCTTGGCGCCGTCACGTCCCGCCCGTGCGAGATCGTATCCCAGCCATTTCCAGGTCGAGTCGCCGTATACGAAATACTTGAAGAACTCTGTGCCAAAGGCGCCCTGTACGGTGGGCGCACTCCCCGAGGTCAACGTGACCACGTCGGCGAGTGGTCCGGTGATCCACGCGCCCCATCCTTCCGGATCCGCCTCGTCTCCGTACGGCTGAGCGGGATACCGCAGCGTACCGGCGCGCAGTGGTGCGGTGATCGTCGTCAGCGCGGCCCGCTGCGCGCGGGTCACGCAGCCTTTCGACGTGAGATCGTTCGGGCACGCGGGCAGCGACGCCAGCCGCAGCGTGCAGGCGTCGGGATTCTCGAGACTGCCATCGCGCACGCCGTCGATCGCATCGCAGGTCTCGGTGACCTTCTGCGCCAGCAGCTCCAGCACGTCTGGGGTGACGATCGGTGACGTGACAGCGCCCGTCGGATACATCGCCTGCAAGTTGCGCACGAAGGTCGTCGCGATCTCGAGGAAATTGAGCGCGGGCGCAATGGCCACGATACCGTCGAAGTCGGCCGGGTACCGCTGCGCCTCCATCAGCGCCTGTCGTCCGCCGTTGGAACAGCCGATGAAGTAGGAATGCGAGATCGGGCGGCCATAGTAGGCAACGATCAGCGCCTTCGTGACTTCTGCGGTGCGGTGCACCGCGCGATGTCCGTAGTCGGCGATTCGTCGGTCGTTGTTCAAGGCCCAACCGGCGGTGAGGCTGTGGGCTTTGTGTCCTGCGTCGGTACCCACCGTCGCGTAGCCCTCGTGTACCGTCGACGCGAACTGGTTGTCCAGTTCTCCCGCAAATCCGCCGGCGCCTCCCATCAGGAAGCGTCCATTCCAGTCGTCGGGGAGCAGCGCCACGATGCGCGTCTCCTCGTCGACGGTGGCTTCCACGCGGCAGTGCGGCTTGCGGCCGAGAGCACGTAACGAGTCGTTGGGTTGCACGGCGCGCGCGGCCGTCACGCGCGCCGTGGGCAGCGCGACCTTGAGCGCCGCGGCGCAATCAAGGGCTGGCCTGCGTCGATCGGCAGGCACCGCCGGTGCCGTGACGGCCGCCTTCGCGTCCAGCGGCCGGGTAGAGGAGAGCAGCGCCACCGCGACGACAGCGCACAGCACACGACGAGGCTCAAGGGGACGCATGGGCGACTCCGGGGAGAGAGGGACTCAATGTGCTGCGCTCGGCTGCTCGGAAGTTAGGCTGCGCTCGCGGACCTCGCTTGCGTGCGCCGCGCAGCTACCCTGACGATACGCTCCGAGCGAGAAGATAACGCGCTCCCGGATTGTGCGTGATCGTTTGTCGCGAGAGCCTAGTAGGTCACCAGCGAATTACATCGGCCGACAGGAGACGGCAGAATTGACTTGCGTCGGATTTCGGCAGCCTTCTGCCGCACGATGACAACCGGTGCATCCTCTCCTTCAGAGAACGGACCGGACGCTACCGAAATGCGCTTGTCGGCATGCAGGATCTGATACGGTGCGTACAGCGTATCGATGATTTCTCCATGCAGCGTCGTCCTCGTGAAGCGCCCCTCAGCTTCATCGCCTGTCCTGAACCAGAGCATTCCGTCTGCTGAAACAACCGGCGTGGAGTGACGCAGCACTCGTCGAGGTTGTGCTGCATTAGACGCATCATGCAATTTGCGTTCAAGTGTCGCGTCGTTGTAGCCGCTACTCTGTCCTTCGATCATCCGCGTTCGCCCGGCCGAGGACAGCGTGTCGATCCAGCCGCGATATGGAGGTGTCGAGAGACGCTTGAACGATGTGTCGTACACTTCGATCCTTTCATCGGCGATCGTCACGAAGCCATTCTCGCAGACGGCCACTGCGCGAACACTCGTCATCGGAACCTTGATCGACGCTCCGCGATTACCCGCTCGTACCTGCAGTTCGCGTGACAATGGCAAGTTGAATTGCCTGAACCTTCCGCCCCGATCGCTCAGGTACAGAATATTCTGAACATCGAGAGCGCCGACTGCTGAGGAGAAGTTCATCATCGGACGATGCAACATCACCATCGACCCATTGGCAAACTGCCCCTGCACTGAATTTAACCCGGTCGTCGCAGCGAGCTCGGCGATCCGTTCGACTCTGGCAAACTTGAGTTTCGAGTCGAAGATCGACAATCGTCGTAAGGATCCGTCGTAGACGCCAATAGAATCTCCGCGCAAACGCAGTATTCGCGATCGCGCCGTGAACTCGCCCGGACCGCCGCCCTTTCGACCCGCTGCCGCGACGAAGCGTCCAGTAGAGTTGGCAAGCACGATGCGGGGCTCGTATTGATCGCCGAACAACACCGAGCCATTCGGGAGCATCGCCACTCCTGCGAAGTAATCGAATGGCATCTGTTCGCCCTGCGCACCACGAAGCGGAACGACAATGACGGAATTCCACGACTTGACTCGCGCGGCGGATTGCAACGCGGACTGCGCGTTCGCTGCCGAAGCGCCGGCGAGGAGCATCAGACCAGTGGCAACATTGAATACTCGCGCAACCATCGTCGCCTTCATCGTCTCTCCCATTTGTTATTCACTGGCATGCCCCGGAATCCGTCGCCGCGTCCGCGACGCGCCCTTTCTCGTGCCTGCGCATACGAGTTGCGCTCTGCAGCCGCAACGCTCGGCGTTACTCCGGCGGCGTGGCTTCGACGGCGAGCGTCCTCGAGGTCCACTTGTCGGGACGTGCTCCCATCTCGAGGAGATGCTTTCGGAACACCAGGGCTGAGCCGCTCAACGCGTCGGTTTTCACGAACGCAATTGGCAATCCTGGTTCAGCACCGTAAACAGGCTCGGCTTGGAAACCGCGTGACCGCAGCAGCGCTGCAACGTCGCGAGCAGATGCGTCCGGATTCTCCACGACAAACCCAAGGGCTGCGCTGGGGTTGCCGAGTGTAGCAAGCATTTGCGGTTGCGGGTGGTTGATGATTGTGCCATTGGAAAATATCGTGCGCTGCACTGCTTTTGAGTCGGCCCGGAACCGCGGGTCGTGTCCGTGCAGCTGCATGATTTCCTCCAGGACGATCAACCCCGCCTCGGATTTCGCGGTGAACACGTGATAGTCTCGATCGGGGAACGGCAGCGGATTGCGGTCGTTTGCCACAGCCATCGCCCATAGCATCACCAGAACGGTCACGACCGGTACCGCGACGACAAGGATGGTGGGAACGCGGGTGGTGGCCGTGAAGATTCTCATCATTCCGCTTCGATCAGGTGAAGGCTTGTGTCCGACAACGACCGGCTCGGACGTGGTTTGGAGAACAACAAGAGTATCGTCCCGCGCTTCCGAAGACTACTTCTGCGGCGAGAACTCGAACGGCAGTTGCATTAGTTGCCGCACCGCTCGTCCGTTCACCGTGGCCGGCGAGAACTTCATCTGCGCGAGTGCCGTCTTCACCGATTCGGTGAACAGCGGATCGGCTGAGCGAAGCACCTTCAGCGAGCTCATATCGGCCGTACCGTCGGCGTTGATGATCACTTGTGCGACCACCGTTCCCTGGACGCCCGCGGCGCGCAGCGTGGGCGGATACACTGGCCCTACGGCACCCGGCGCAATGGCCGCCTGCTGGTCGAGCGTAGACCCCGAGCGAGCCCGCGGCGGCACCGGTGACACGGCCCCGACCTCACCGAGCGAGAACTGAAACGGCTGCTGCGCGAGCTGTTTCACGGCGCGTCCACCCACCATCGCCGGCATGAACTGCATCTCAACCAACGCTGCGCGCACCGCCTCGGCGAAGAGTGGATCGGCGGTCCGGAGCACCTTGAACGTCGCCATATCGACCTTGCCGTCGGTGTTCACCACGAACTGCGCGAGTACCGCGCCTTCGACACGCGCCGCGCGCAGCGACGCGGGATACATCGGCCCCTTACTGCCCGGCGCCATCATGGCCGGCTTCTCCACCTGAAAATCGAAGTACGGCTTTCCCTCTGGAATGCTGACCGGTTTGTCGGCCACGATCGGCGCGGTCGACTGCCGCGCGGCGGCGGGGGCGGGTCCCATGAGGTTGTCACTCACGCGATTCGAACACGCGGCCGCAAGCGCGAGCGCGGCAACGGCACCGGCCATGAGGGCCTGAGTGATCGGGCGTCGGGAAGGCGCAGAAGTCATGACAGTGATTCTCCGGGCGAGTTGTGAACGGGAATGGGCGAGCATGGGCGCGAAGCGGGCGGAGCTGCCGCGTTGCGCGATGAGCAGCAGCAGCTTCGCGTATCGCTGGCGGTCGGCGACAGCGAGCAGCGTGCGGGCGTCACAGTCCACTTCCATGGCGAGGCGCAGTCGGCTGGTGATGAACCAGAGGCCGGCGTTCCATGGGGCGATCGTCGTGGCGGCCACCGACAGCCACACCAGCCACGGGTCACGAGCCAGCCGGTGTTCGCGTTCATGACGCAGCACGAGCGCGCGCAACGAAGCATCGAGATCGAGCAGCCACGCGGGAATCACGATGTGCATGTCGCGAAGTCCGATCACGGCGGGTCCGAGCGAGTCGGACACGAGCACGTCATCACCATCGACGGTGTGTCTGATGGCGCGGTGGCGGATGCGGTGCAACACGATGACCGCGCGTGCCATCTGCACCAGCATGACCGCACTGACCACGCCCCACACGGCCAGCAACACGACGTCGATATGCTGGAACAGCAAATCGAAGAGCGTGATCGGAGCATCGGCAAGCGGCGCGGTCACCGGTAACACGTTGCCCATGTGCACGCCGCCGTCGTCGCGCGTGGGTCGCGTGAGGAACAGCCACGCCATCGGTGGCCACGCGAACGCCACTCCAAGCGCGCCAAGCCACACCGCTCGAGTGGGACGGTGCGCGGCGCGGAGCAGGCGCTCTGCACCCATCGCTGCCACTCCTACGAGCAGCGCAAATACCGTGGCGGCCAGCATCCACAGGCCGATCATGCGTCTCCCTCCGGTCGCGCCTTGAGCTTGCGGGCAAGCTGCTGGAGTTCGTCGGCGGACACCCCGTGCTCGTCCACGAGCTGCGCGATCAGCGCGCTCGGCGAGCCGGCGAAGAGATTGGCCATGAGTCGCGACAGGGCGTTGCGCTGGGCCGTCTGCCGCTCCACGAGCGGGAAGTACCGGTGGGCGCGACCTTCCTCTTCGTGTCGCACGAAGTACTTGGCCTCGAGATTCCGCAGCACGGTGAGCACGGTCGTGTAGGCGAGAGGGTCACCCAGATGATCCCGCACTTCGGTGACCGTACCGGATCCGAGCTCCCAGAGCGAGGACATGACGTCGAGTTCGCGATCGCCGAGCGTGGAGTCGTTCACGTGGGGATGGGGACGCAGGTGATTGGGTGGCGCCGGTCGCAAGAAGCTTGGGACATGGCAAGGCGACTACGATGCTGTTAATACTATGCAGATAGTAGTACTAGTTGTCAACTAGGGAGGTAGTAGCATCATGCAACGGGTGTCGGCACGATTGCTGCGCTCACGGCGCCCTCGACTTCGATGCTGACGCCGGACCACACCGCGCCCCAGGAGCACGGCGAGATGATTCATGCAGCTGCCGTCCCGCCCGAGGAACCGTCCACGTTGCCGCGTCCCGCGTTCGATGCCTCAGCGCCGCTGCAGTTCGTCATCAACGGCAAGGCGGGGAGCTCCGACTCGGACGCGACGCATGAGGCGATCACGTCGGAGCTACGGTCAGCCGGTCGCACGGGGCGTGTATGGTTCGCCGGCCACGGCGAGCTCGAGCGCGTCTCGCGCGATGCCGCGGCGCAGGCCCGGAGCGAAGACTCAGCTGTGGTGGCAGTGGGCGGCGATGGGACGATCAATACGGTGGCGCAGGTAGCACACGCTACCGGTTGCACGATGGGAGTTATTCCCGAGGGCACCTTCAACTTCTTCGCGCGCGAACACGGCGCACCAACGGAGATCGCCGAGGCGTTGCGCTGGTTGCTCATGGCACGACCGGAGCCGGCACAAGTCTCGGCCATCAATGAACGGCTCTTCCTCGTCAACGCCAGCCTGGGCGTGTATCCGGAGCTGTTGCAGGATCGCGAACGCTGGCAGGCGCGGTTCGGTCGCAGTCGCGTGATCTCCCTCGGTGCGGCGATCGCCACCCTGCTGCGCGCACAGCGTCCGCTCCGCCTGCGCGTCGCGTGGGAGAAGCAGCAGCGCGAGCTACGCACCCTCACCCTGTTCGTCGGCAACAATCGCCTCCAACTTGAGAAGCTCGGCCTCGTCGACACCGCTGCGCCGGAAGGCAGCGAAACGGCCCGCCTGACGGCGGTGATCCTGAAGCCAATCGGGGCCGTGGCCATGCTA
The DNA here is from genome assembly GCF_031426495.1 of Gemmatimonas sp. Taxonomy (NCBI): domain Bacteria; kingdom Pseudomonadati; phylum Gemmatimonadota; class Gemmatimonadia; order Gemmatimonadales; family Gemmatimonadaceae; genus Gemmatimonas; species Gemmatimonas sp. The sequence continues at coordinate 87,244 of NZ_JANPLK010000006.1, forward strand.
GGACTCATGCTGCGCGGCGCGATGGGCCAGTTGGGCAGCTCCAGCGGCGTCGAACACTTTCCCTGCCACGAACTCGTGATGGAACCGGCGTCCGCGTTGCGCGGGCGCACGGTGAAGGTCGCGTTTGACGGCGAGGTGGCGTGGATGCGATCGCCGATCGTGATTCGCGTGTTGCCCACGCCACTCTGGCTGCTCAAGACGCCGCGGTCGATTGACTCGTGACGAGCGACGCGTGACGCGGTCCGTGCGCCGCTTCAGAGCGGTCGTCGTGTTGCCCGCCGCATTCCTCGTAACACTCTTCGGCGAACTGCTCGCCAGCTGCTCGAGCGGACCGACGCCCAATGCGCGACGGATGCGTCCCGGACCAGCCGCGACGTTCGACTCGAGTAGCATTCGCCACACGGTGCTCCTCATTGGCGACGCGGGCGCAGTGCGTCGTGACGATGCGGTACTCATCGCCTTGCGGCGCATGGCCGACGAGGCGCCGCCCACGACACTCGTCGTTTTCCTTGGCGACAACCTCTACGAGGCCGGGCTTCCATCGGGCGATGGTCCCGACATCGAACAACGCAGGGACGTGTTACGCGCCCAGCTCTGGGCAGCGGGATCAGCACGCGCCTTGTTCGTCGCCGGCAATCACGACTGGAACGAGTATCGGAACGTCAGGAACGCCTGGAGCGAGGGCAGAGAGGCGGTGGTTCGTCAGGCAGCATTCATTGCCCGCCAAAGCGCTGGACGCGCGTTGTTCCTCCCCGCGGCCGGCTGCGCGGGCCCCGCCGAGTTTCCATTCGGGACTGCACGCGACGCGCTCCGCGTGATCGCCATCGACAGCCAATGGTGGCTGACGGCGCTCGAGCTGCCGCCGCCGAGCGCCGATGGTGCTGTACGTGATTCCGGGTGCACGGCGAATACGACAGCAGAGGCATCGCGCGAGCTGGAGCGCATGATCGCCGCGGCGCCGGAGCGTCCCACCATCGTCGTGGCGCATCATCCACTCGCATCGAACGGCAATCACGGGCATCCGATCCTCGGGTGGCCCTTCAACGCGCAGGACATCCCCAATCGGCGGAATGCGCGCTTCCGCACGGCGCTCGCGAGCGCGTTGGACAGCAACCGCGTGGTTCTTTATGCCTCAGGCCACGACCACGATCTGGAGCTGTTCAGCGGACCCGGCGCGCGCTTCACACTCGTATCTGGGGCCGGGAGCGAAGCCAAGGTCGGTCGATTCAAGGGTCGTCGCGGCTCCCCGCTGGCGCGCGAAACAGGGCCGGGATTCGCACGCATCGACGTGCTGCACGGCGGGCGCATCGCGCTTCGACTGGTGTCCATTCGCGACGGCCGTGCGCAGATGCGCGCCTGCGTGTGGATTGCCCCAGAAGAACTTGGCGGCCAGAGCTGCGATCTGAGGCCGTAGCAGGAGCATTGATCGGATCGGCCGTGGCGGGCCGCCGCATGGGCGTTGAGGCCATTCCAACAGCCACAACGTGCGACGAAACCGACCTGTGCATCGACCGTTTCGAAGAAGACGTCGCGGTCCGACGCCGCGTAGGCGGGCAGGCGAACCTGATCGCCCAGTCGACCAAGGAGCCGACCGCTCGCCGTGTCCGCGGCGACGTCGAACTCGAATCCCGGTGCAAGTCGGAGATACGGCGCTGAGCCGTATCGGGCCGCCAATACGCTCGTGCCACCACCGCGCAATCAACGCCGAGAGCGGATGACCTCGACCATGAGTTCGCGACCTCGATCGCGTCTTGCAACGATGATGGCGGTCAGCGCTTCGGCAACGTCGCTATCGGCAGCAGCGGCTCGTTCTGCGTCCAGCGGAGACACCCATGATCGCCGTGTCTGGTCTGCCTGAAGGTTAGCCGTTCGGCTGCAGTTCGCTCGACAGCGTGACACGCTGGAGATACTTGCAGCTGCCGCTGCGAACAACACTGACATTCTCTCGGGTCCACCGCGCGTAGCCGGGTGCTTCGACGACTATTGAATATGTCCCGGGGCGTTCGGCGGCCCCCACGTAGACTCCTCCACTAAGCGTCAGCGTCTCCCGGTAGTCACCATCCGTCACCCCCCTGTGTCAGGATAGTTGTCGCATGAGCGGTGCAAACGCATCGCCCATGTCGATCACCGGTCGGGGGTATGGAGTTGGTTCGCATGCAAACGTACAGTGCCGCCTTTAGGGCGCGGGTGGTGCAGCGGTTGATGGGCC
>NZ_JANPLK010000007.1 GCF_031426495.1 Gemmatimonas sp.
TTCAGATGGCAGTGCAGCGGTCCTGGCGCCGGGCCCCGCCCTCCGGTCTTTGCGTGTTTCTTCGCTGCGGCGGCGAGGGAGAGCGCGGCGGTCGGTGTCGAGATCGTCGGCGTGAGATTGAACTCGAACACGCCGTCGAGATCGCTGATGCCGAGCGCGCCGAAGACGAGGATCGGAATCCGCACGCCGGCGCGGCGGAGCACGATGCCTTCTTCGATGTCGGCGCAGGCGAGCATCGCCGCCCCCGCCCGCTCGCCACCTCGATCCTGCGATTGATCTGGGACGAGGAGCATATTTCACGCGCCGACATCGCGCGGCGCTTGGAGGTGTCGCGCTCCACCGTCTCGGAGATCATCGACGCGCTGTTGCCGACCCGCCTCGTGGCCGAGGCAGGCGTGGGCGCCTCGAGCGGAGGACGTCGGCCGATCGTGCTCAGGTTCCAGTACGACGCGTTCTCGCTGCTTGGTGTTGACGTCGGTGCGTCGCATGTGTCTGTGGTGCTGACCGACCTGCGTGGTCGCGTGCGTGCCTGGCAGCATCAGGAGTTTCCGGTGCACCGAGACGCTGACGGTACCCGGCAGCTGATCGCGCGGCTCTGTGACGCCTGCCTTGCCATGATCGACGTGGACACCGCACCGTTGCTGGGAATCGGCGTGGCGCTGCCGAGTCCGATGGACCCGCGTCATCCGGAGCGCGTGTCGCGGCTGGCCATGGTGAACTGGGATGGACGGCACGGGCTCGAGTCGCTGAGCGCGCAATACGACGTACCGGTATTGCTGGACAACGACGCGAATCTTGGCGCGCTCGCGGAGCACTGGTGGGGAGCAGCGCGAGGGCTGTCCGACTTCACGTTCATCAAGATCGCCACCGGTATCGGCGCCGGCCACTTCATCGGTGGACGGATCTATCGTGGCGCAGGGGGCGTGGCCGGTGAGATTGGCCACGTCACCATCGACGTGCACGGCCATCCCTGCATCTGCGGGAACCGTGGCTGTCTCACGACGTACGTCGGATCACAGGAACTGGTGACGCGCGCAATGGAGTTGGCTCCGGAGTATCCCTCGAGCGACTTCGCCGCCGGCGAGATCACCACGAGCTCGCTGGAAGCGGCAGCGAAGGCGGGCGATCCGCTCGCGTCGCGCGTCGTGCACGAAGCCGCGGAACACATCGGCGCCGTGATTGCCGGTATGCTGAATCTGCTCAACCCTGCCGCCGTCATTCTTGGTGGCGGATTACCGAAGCTGCGCGAGCAGGTGCTGGTCCCGATTCGCGAGACGGTGTTGCGACGGACGTTCGTGAGTGCCGTCGCGTCGTCGGAAATTCACGTCAGCACGCTCGGAGATCGCGCCATCGCCATCGGCGCCGCGACTCTCTTACTCGATGCGGTTCTGCAGGACCCAAAGTCTCTTCTTCCCACCCAGGCTCCGTCGCCCTAACCCCGCCTGCCATGCGTCGTGTCATTGCCGCTGTCCTCGTCTGCTCTGTCGTCGGCTGTTCGTCCTCCACTGAAGCCCCTGCCCGCACGTTGGTGTGGGAGGACGACTTCAGTGGGCCGGCGGGACAAGTTGCCAACACGGCCAACTGGAAGTTCGACGTGGGTGAGGACTGGGGGAACGCGCAACTCGAGTACGACACCGATCGTGCATCGAACGCGTCACTTGACGGTAGCGGCAACCTCGTCATCACGGCGCGACGCGAACCGTATCGTGGCCGTCAGTACACATCGGCGCGTTTGATCACGCTCGGCAAGCAGTCCTTCAAGTACGGCCGCATCGAGGGGCGCATGAAGCTGCCGCGCGGTCGCGGCATGTGGCCCGCCTTCTGGATGCTCGGTACCGACTTTCCAACGGTCGGCTGGCCGCAGACGGGCGAGATCGACATCATGGAGTATCGCGGCCAGGAGCCGAGTACGGTGATCGGTACGCTGCACGGCCCAGGGTATTCCGGTGGCGCGGCTCGCTCGAAAGCGAAGACGCTCACGCTCGCGCGCCTCGACAACGACTTCCACGTGTACGCCGTGGAGTGGTCGCCCGAGAAGATCGAGCACTTCATCGATGGCGAGAAGTACTTCACCTCCACGCCGGCGGATGTGAAGGGTCCGTGGGTCTTCGAGAAGCCGTTCTTCATCATTCTGAACGTGGCGGTGGGCGGCAACTTCGTGGGCGCTCCGGATGCGATCACCACGTTCCCGCAGGCGATGGTCGTTGACTGGATTCGCGTGTACGAGGTGGCCAAGTGAGCGAGCCGCTCACGCTACGCGGGCTGGCGCGCGCCGCCGTGTCTGCGTGGCATACGCGACTGGGCACGAAGGGCGGTATCGCCGTCTCGAATCCGACGCGTCCGGAAGACCGCATCGCGTTCTCGCGCAAAATCGCCTACGGCCTCGGCGCCTTCGTGAACAACCTGCTGGCGGCAGCGATCGGCGGCATGATGATCATTCTGAATCTCGGATTCGGCATGAACCCGGCCCTCGTTGGCATCGCGGGGGCGATCCCGCGCGCGACCGACGCATTGATCGATCCGCTGATGGGATTCATTTCCGACCAGACGCGGTCGCGCTGGGGGCGACGGCGCCCGTACATCTTCATTGGTGCGATTCTCTCGGGCGTCTCGTACGCCGTGCTCTGGGCAATGCCGATTGGCAAGACCGAGTCGTTCTACTTCTGGTACTTCGTGATCGGCTCGAATCTGTTCTACGTGGCCTACACGATCTTTGCGGCGCCGTGGGTCGCGCTGGGCTACGAGCTCACGCCGGACTATCACGAACGGACACGTCTCATGGGCGTGCAGAACTTCATCGGACAGATCGCGTACCTCGTGTCGCCGTGGTTCCTGTGGATCATGACCCACAAGCCATGGTTCTCGACGCCGACCGAAGGCGCGCGCTCGCTGGCGCTCACGATCGGCATCGTGGCCGCGTGTGTGGGCATCTTGCCGGCGATCTTCCTGCGCGAGCGGTTCGTTCACGAGCCGGAGACGGAATCCGCGACGGCGGCGCGCCAGGCCCGCACGAGTCTCTGGCAGTCGACCAAGCACCATACGATCGAGTTCATCGCCGGCTGCAAGTCAACGCTGCAGTCGCGACCGTTCCTGAAGCTCTGCATCGCGACGTTTCTGGTGTTCAACGGCTTCATCATGATCTCGTCGTTCCAATCGTACGTGATCATCTACTACGTGTTCGGCGGCAACCAGGAGCGCGGGGCCGAGTACGCCGGCTACGCGGGCACCCTCGGTGCGGTCTCGACGTTCGCCGTGATCTTCTTCATCACTTGGCTGGCCACGAAGATCGGCAAGAAGCGGGCGTTCTATGTGTCGACCGGTCTGTCGATGGTGGGCTACGCGGTGAAGTGGTTTTGTTACGATCCCAGCCGACCGTGGTTGGTCATGCTACCGGCGCCACTCATGGCCTTCGGACTGGGCGGACTGTTTACCCTGATGGGTTCTATGATCGCCGATGTCGTCGACTGCGACGAGCTGGAGACGAAGCAGCGCCGTGAGGGTATGTTCGGCTCGATCTATTGGTGGGTGGTCAAAGTCGGCATGGCAGCGGCGCTTGCCGGCGGTGGATTTCTGGTGAACTGGACCGGGTTCGATGTGGCGTTGGCCGGCGCGCAGACGCCACGCACGCTTGTGCTGCTGAGGCTCTGCGACGTACTCGTGCCGTTCATCGCCTCGGGCATCGCGATCTGGGCAATCTCCGGCTATCCGATCACCGAAGAGAAGGCCCACGACGTCCGCCAGGAACTCGAGCGGCGCCGTGGGCTGGCCAATCAGCCCGTCGTGATTCCGTAGCCGCGGGCGAAACGCGGCGCCTCGTCTTTGTACGACGGCGCCGTACTCTGCGGCCAGGTAAATGACAAGGTGCCGTGAAACGGGTAGTCGCCGAGCAGGACATCGGCGACACCCTGTCCCTCGGAGCCAGGCAGCCACGCCGCGACGAACGCTTGCGAGGCATCGAGTTCCGCGTTCACCACGAGCGGACGTCCGCCCACGAACACGGTGACGACCGATATGCCTTTGGACGCAATCGCGGTGATGAGTGCGAGATCTTCCGGGTGCAGTTGCGCGAGTTCAATCGACTTGCCGTAGGGCGCCAGATTGTGTGGCTTCGCCGGGTTGTGCGAACCCTTCTCGACCCGTCCACCCAAGCGTAGATCCCCCATCCCTTCGGCGTAGGGCTTCTCGCCAATCACGACGATGGCCACGTCATGGTGCGCTGGATCGGCCGACGCACCGGTTACGTCGAGCGCCGCCATCGGGGCGAGGGCCTGAATGCCTTCCCAGATTGATGTGCCGCCTACGATTGCGTCATTGGTAGTTTCGCCTTGCCACGCCACCGTGAAGCCGCCGCACTGGTGCCCGCGATTGTGCGCGCTCTTGCCGGCCACGAGAATGCGCGCCGCGCGCGACAACGGCAGCAGCGCGTGCTCGTTCTTGAGCAACACCAGCGACTTGCGCACGGCCTCGCGGGCAATGTCGCGATGCGCGGCGCTGCCAAAGCTGTCGCTCTTCGACCATGCGCGCTCGGCCGGCCGTGGCTTCTCGAACAGCCCAAAGCGAAGCTTCACACTAAGAATGCGTAGCACCGCATCATCGATGCGCGACATCGGTACGATGCCGGCTTCGACCTGCTGCTGCAACAGCTCGAGGCAGCGCTTCCACTCCAGCGACACCATGAACACGTCCATGCCGGCATTCACGGCCATGCCGATGGCGGTGCCGTAGTCCTCGTGCAGGTAGTCGACGCCGTCCCAATCGGACACGACGAGCCCATCGAAGCCAAGGCGTCCCTTGAGCACGTCGGTGAGCAGATAGCGATGCCCGTGGCACTTGTCGCCGTTCCAACTGTTGAACGACGCCATCACGGTCAGCAGACCCGCTTCGAGCGCCGGATAATACGGCGACATGTGCGTGCGCTCGAGCGCCTCCTGCGAGATCGCCGTGTCTCCCTGATCGTTGCCCGCCGTGGTACCCCCGTCACCGACCCAATGCTTGGCGCAGGCGATCACGCCATCGGTACCGAGGTCGTGCTGCACGCCGCGCACATATCCCGCCGCGTACGAGGCCACGAGCGCCGGATCCTCCGAGAAGCTCTCGTAGGTGCGGCCCCAGTGGATGTTCTGCGCCACGGCCAGCGTGGGGGCAAACGTCCAGTCCACGCCGGTGGCCAGTACTTCCTTCGCCATCACGCGCGCCGTGCGCTCAACGAGTTCGGGATCACGCGCGCAACCGAGGCCGATGTTGTGCGGAAAGACCGTGGCACCAAGCACGTTAGCATGACCGTGTACCGCATCGACCGCATAAAGCAGCGGAATGGGCAAGCGGCCGTTCGCCTCCGACATCGAGGCGGCCCAGTACGCGTCGTTCATGGCGACCCAATCGCTCACGGTATTCGCGCCCGGCGCGGAACCGCCGCCGCTGAGCACGGAGCCCAAGTGGAAGTCACGGACGTCGTCAGGCGTGGTGGCCATTCGTTCGGACATGATCATCTGTCCGAGCTTTTGAGCGAGGCTCATGCGGGCCAGCAGCGACTCAGCGCGCTCGGCCACGATCTCGTGTCGCGTCATGGTGGTCATGAGAGTGAGAAAGAGAACAGCATCAGGAGTGCACGGAGAATTCCACGGACGTCGTCGTGCCAGCATGCGGAGCGATCCAGGCCTGAAAACGTCCGGGCTCGACCGCGCGCTGGAGATCGCGGCCGTGAAAGGCGAGCTGCGCGATAGGCAACGAGAAGCGCACGGTGCGTCGCTCACCTGCGGCGAGGTGTACACGCTGGAAGCCCTTGAGCTCTTTCACCGGGCGCGTAGCACTGCCCACGAGGTCGCGCACGTAAAGCTGCACGACCTCGTCGGCAGCGCGCGCGCCTCGATTGGTGAGCGTGGCACTGATCTCGACGGTGCCATCGAGTGGCACATCGGCGAGGCGCAGTGACGGCGCCTCATATTCGACATAGGTGTACGTCAAACCGAAGCCGAACGGATACAGGGGCGACGGATCGACATCGAGATGGAACGACGTGTTGCCGACCGACAGCTGGGGCGCGCGCGGATGGATGTCGTGCATCGACACGACCGACTCGGGCGTGGCCGGCTTTCCGGTGTTCTTGTGCGCATAGTAGATCGGGATCTGTCCGGTGGCACGCGGCAACGTGACGGGCAAGCGAGCCGACGGCGAGGCGGCGCCGAACAGCAGGTCCACGATGGCGGCTCCACCCATCGATCCCGGATGCCAGGCATACAGCAGCGCGTGCACACGATGCGCGATGCGCTCGAGGGCCAGCGCACGACCGGCCATGACCACCAGCACGACGGGCGTTCCTGTGGCCACAATGGCCTCTACCAGTGCTTCCTGGGCGCCGGGAAGGGAAATGTCAGCCCGACAGTGTGCTTCGCCCGACAGGATCGATTCCTCGCCCAGCACGAGCACCGCAACATCGGCATGGCTCGCGGCCTGCACCGCCTCGTCGAATCCACTCGTGTCCTGACTTCGCGTGTTGGGCACACCCTGCGCCACGTCGACCTGCACAGAGTCGGGCAGCGCCTCCCGCAGCGCGCTGAGCACCGTGCGGCTGTGCTGCGCGTCGCCGTCGAAGATCCAGGTGCCGAGCTGCTCGTATGGGTCATCGGCCAGCGGTCCGATCACGGCGATACGACGCAGTGCGCCGGCGGCGAGCGGCAGCAGATACTCGCCGTCGTGCATCGTATTGCGGAGCAGCACGATGCTCTCCTGCGCCACTTCGCGCGCCGCCAGTAGATGCGCGACGTTCCCGGCGACCGGGAATGTGCTCGGATCGGTCGAAGAGCGCTCGAAGAGACCGAGCCGCAGCTTCATGCGCAGCACGTTGGCCACCATCGCGTCGAGCCGGTCGACGGGCACCAGTCCATCGCGTACGAGATCAGCGAGATGGTCGGCGTATGTGGTGCTGGCCATCTCCATGTCGACGCCGGCGATCGCCGCTTCGTGCGCCGAGCCGCGATCGTCGGCGGTGAGCCCATGGATCGCGAGCTGACGAATCGAATCCCAGTCGCTGACCACGAGGCCATCGAAGCCCCATTCATCGCGCAACACGCCGGTAAGCAGCGGCCCGTTCGCGCTGGCGGGAACACCGTCGATGTCGCTGAACGACGTCATGACCGACGCCACACCCGCCTGCACCGCCGCTTGGAAGGGCGGCAAGTGCACATCGCGCAGCTCGCGCGGCGCGATGTTGGTGGTGTTGTAGTCTCGGCCACTCTCGCTGGCGCCGTAGCCGACGAAGTGCTTGGCGCAGGCGGCGATGGCATCCGGTGCCGTGAGGTCGGCGCGTTGATATCCGCGCACCGCTGCCGCGGCGAGCACGCCGGTGAGGTACGGGTCCTCACCGAAGCCTTCCGCCACGCGCCCCCAACGCGGATCGCGACCGATGTCGATCATCGGCGCGAACGTCCAATTCACGCCACAGGCCGCCGCTTCCGTGGCGGCCACGCGCGCCCCACGCGCGACGGCGTCGGGATTCCAGCTGGAGGCCTGCCCGAGGGGGATTGGAAAGACCGTAGCAAATCCGTGAATCACATCGCGGCCGATCAACAGCGGAATGCCGTGACGCGATTCGTGCACCGCGATGTGCTGCAGCGCGTTCACCGTATCGACGTGCACCTCGTTGATGACCGACCCGACGCGCCCATCACGAATGGCCTGCGCGAGGTCGGCCGACACCTGCCCGCCACCGCCCTGCACCTGCTGCAGCTGTCCGATCTTCTCTTCGATCGACAGCTGCGCGAGCAGTTCGGTGATGCGTGCGTCGACGGACAGCGCGGTGGACAGCAGTTCTGACACCAGCCGGCGCTACCAGGCCACGGTGAGATAGGTCCGGATTTCCCACTCTGAGCCGTTCTTCGCCGGCGCGGTGGGATCGCAGGTGGGAACGCCGGTGGTGAGGTCGGGCACACGCTCCGGGCAGAACCGCGGCGAGTACTTGTCGAGAGCGCGCCACGTACCGCGCACGCCGAACTTCGTTTCCGGCAAGTCCCACCACTGCGGCGTGCCGATCGCGTACGACACGTCGGTGAGCAGCTGCTTCGGGAACGTGAGGTTGAAGTCACGGTGGTAGTCGAACGGACCCCAGTCGTTGAGCTTCGCGGCCGCCATCACCTTCATATGCTGCTTCACCATGCGCACATCCACCCCGGAGCGATGCAGCAAGCGCGGATCGTTGCCGTTCGGCTCGGCGGTGCCGGTGTAGAGATTCGCGATGAGGCGCACATCGCTGGCCACCTTGGACACAATGCGCGAGCGCACTTCATACAGGCTGCGCGCCGGCGTGGCACCGGGGAACGGGAACGTGGTGCGACCGTCACCGAGGATACCGATCGCGGCGTCCATCGTGGTGGGCAGGCGACGGTACACGTACCCCACGTTGGCGGCGAAACGCGCGTCCTCACGCATGTCGCTGTCCCAGGCGTACATCCAGGTGGCCGGCGTGGGGTCGAACGTGAGCAGCAACTCAGCGCCATACGTCTCGCGATTGGCGCGCACGGCAAACGGATCATCGACCACATTGCGCGGACGCCCGGGCGCCGGCGTGTCGAACGGCACGGGACCGACGATCGGCTTCTGATACAGGAAGTTCGGGGCGATTTCGAAGGCGCCGAAGCGCGCCGAGAGACCGGAGATCGTGTTCCACTGATTGTTGAGGCCCGTGTCCTTGAGGCTCCAGCCAGTGAACGTCTGCACGGAGGTCGGTCCACCGTCGGCCACGAGGCCCATGATGGCGCCTTGGGCGTACCAGTTGTAGCGACCCTTCGAGTAGGTCATGCGCGCCTTGCCACCGAAGGCGTCGCTGTCCTTGATCTTGTCCTGCAGCACGCGCGTGGTGCCGCCGGAGTAGTCGATGATCTGAAACGGGACGCCGACGCGCGTGGCACCGGCCCAGATACCACCCGCTTCCACACCGAAGCCGGCGATCGTGTCGGCCAAGTGCAACGTGGCGCGACGCGTTTGCGGGATCGGAATCGCGAAGGAGCTGTTGCTGGCCGATGCATTCAGCTTCGCGACGTCTTCCTGGTACATGGCCGTGATGTACGTCTCGCCGACCTTGCGGCCGTACTTCGCGATGGCCGTGGGATTTGCACCCCACCAGAGCTCCGGACCGAACGCGAGCTTCAGGCCGGCCAGCTTGCGCTTACCCGTGAACTCGACACCCGCGGGCGCGTTGCCGTTGTAGATGTCGATGTTCTTGCCGTAGTTCGCTTCGCGATAGAGGCCGAAGAAGTCGCCTTCGTAGCCCCAGTGGTAGTGGCCCGTGCGATAGAAGCCATCGAGGCGGAAGTTGCGATCATCCCACGACACGCTGGCGCGATACACGGCGAGGCGGTCGATGCCATTCAGTCGAAGCGGTGTGCCGTCGGTGAGGACATTGCGCGGACGGCCACGATTCTCGTAGAAGATCTGATCGATCGGATTGCCGGGAACGTTGCCAAGCACGTTGAGCGAGAGCGTGGCCGAGAAGGATTCGCTGGGGCGCGCGGTGATGTCGGCGTAGAACGACTCCATGCGATCGAAACCCTGGAACGACGGGTACAACGTAGAGGCCGCGTCGGCCACCTTGGGCGTGCTGATTTTCGAGCCGCCGGTGTTGAACGTCTGCAGTTCCATGCGCAAGCCGCTTACCGTGATGCGGCTGGTGCCTTCACCGGTGAGCGCGGCCCGATCGGCGCGGGCACGAAGCTCTACATCGGCCGGATTGATCGCGGCAAAGTGTGACGCGATCTTGGCGGTGCTGCTGGCCGTGGCATACGGATCGAGCTGATAGGCCTGCTGCAGCGCGTAGAAGGCCGCGCGCGGATAGAGCGGGAACTGCCCCTTGGAGTCGGCCGGGCCCTTGGCGACGATGCCCCACCACTCTTCGTTCATGTTGTTCTCGCCCTTGGTGTAGTCATCACCGTAGGCCGCGTTGGACCACGAGGCGTTGGTGTCGTGCTCGTTGAGGCGCAGTTCCTGGCCGAACTTCCACCAGCCGTCGGTCCACTGGAAAGTGAAGCCGCCGATGGAATTGCCGGCGCGACCGTGCCCGGCCGTCTGCTCGTAAATTTCCTGCCACTGCGCGAGGAGGTACTTGGCCTGCGAGAGCTGATCTTCGCGCATGTCGCGCGCGTTCCAGGCATCGGCGCCGAACTCGGTGAGCATGACGGGAATGCCCATCGACGTTTTCACGCGATCGAAGAGATCACGGAACGACGCGCCGCGGTACACGTTGGTGCCGAAGACATCGAGGCCCTTGGCTTCCTTGGCGATGATGTCGAGGTATTGCAGATCGCCGTTGGCAAACGCGACCGGACGCGAGGCATCCTTGGCCTTGATGGCGCGCGTGACTTCGCCAACGAGCGAATACAGATACGTGGCCTTCGCCGCGTCGCGTTCACCGGCCGGGAGATTCTCGGTGGCGGCGGACTTCCAGGAGAGGCCATAGTTGTTCTCGTTGCCCAGCAGCCACATGAGCACACCGGGCGTGCTGCGGAATTCCTCGACAATGGCGAGCACTTCGTTCGTCAGCGCGCGGCGCACCTTGGGATCCGAGTAGTCGGTCTGCGCCTGAAAGACGCCGTTAATGGTGGTGCCGTACCGACCGAGGGCGTGGTTGAGCACGGTGTAGATGCCGTGCTGCTCGTAGATGTACTTCACCCAACGCGGGGGTACGCCGTTGTATTGGCGGATGACATTGACGCCCATGACCTTGAGCAGCCCCATTTCGCGATCGAGGGCCGTCTTGACGACGTCGTCCGGCTGTGTCCAGAGACTGTAGGAGTAGTTGGTGCCGATCGGGAAATAGTCCCAGTTCACGCCGCGGAGCAGCATGTCGGTGCCATTCACCTGAATGCGCGAGCCGGCGGCATCGTTGCGGACTTCGATGCGCGGCATCTGGGCGCGGGCGGTTGCGGGCGCGACCACCGCAACAAACAGGGTAGCGAGCACGGACAAGCGACGGACCCGCGCGGAGCGGGCAGCCAGCTTCGGCATTAGGCGCATGGAGGGGCCTCTTCCACCGGGCGGTGGTCGGGAGAGCGGTGCGGTCGGCGACGGAGGAGGGACCATCTTTGTTCGCCGACACAACAAAGTGCAGCCAGCGGTGGCGGCTGTCAAGCGTTTTGTGGGGCGCTCAGTCGAACAGGTCGGCGAGCGCGAGGTGGAGCCCGGGGAGGACGTCTTCGCCGTGGAGCGCCTCGGTTGTGGCCACGTGGGATTCGCTGCCGTCGGCGCGGTAGACGCGGGCTGTTTGGCTCGCCGGATCGACCACCCACGCGAGCAGCGTGCCGGCGGCGAGCCAGTCGTCCACTTTCTCGCGCACGGCGGCGGCACAGTCGGACGGGGAGAGCACTTCAACCACGACATCGGGGGCGAACTCGGGGAACGCGGCCGGTGGCTGCGTGGGACAGCGGTCCATGCGCACGTAGGCCACGTCGGGGGCGCGCACGGTGTCGGGGCTGCGCGACAGCGTGAAGCCGGTTTCGGCGGCGACGACGCGGCCACGCGGCGACGGCCATCCGTTCGCGCGGCGTTCAGCGGTGAGGTGCTCGCTGATCGCCACCAGGATGCGCGCAGCGACGTCTCCATGCGTCCAACCCGCCGGCTCGTGCACGAGGATCCGGCCGCGCAGCAACTCGGTGCGCGCGCGTGCCACGGGATTCGCGTACAACTGTTCCGCGGTGATGGAGAGTGGCGCTGGGGGCATCGCAGCGGTCCTCGTGGTGGGACGGGTCTTGGGCATACGCACACGGTACGGCGTGCTGTCACGGGTGCGTCAGCGAGTGGCAATAGAACGCTACGCGCTGCGGCGCGCCGAGTCTACTCGGCGGGCGCTGTACCTGTGGGCCACGCGTCGGCTAGACGCTGCACTTCCGCACATCTTCATCTTCGCTGATGGCTTTCAGCCTCTCCCGCACCATCACGGCATCAACGATTACCGCGTCCGTCCCACGGTCGGGGTGTTCGAACGGAACGGCCTCCAACAGCGTCGTCATCACCGTGTGCTACCGACGCACGCGAATGTTCTCCATGCGCTCGTTCACCCGCGCGGCCACTCGCTCCAGTGCCGCGATGCCGCCGTCGTCGAATTCCAGCAACGCGCCGGCGGCGGTAAACAGCATGTGATGGCTTTCACCATCCCGGTCTTCGCTTGCACGGCAAACATCGAGCGAGCGAACGCTGCACCGCTCAGACCACGCGCACCACGTGAGCTGGCATCGTGCAAACCCAGGCACGCTCCACCGTGACGGACTTCACCGGATATACCAACGCGCCTTGATCCGGCAGATCACCCAGCCGGACTTCCACCCCCCATGCGCATCGGGTAGTGCAGCACTGCTCGCGTCGGCGCGCAGCGTACGGAGTTCCATCGTCTCGTGCCAGTTCGGCCGCGCGATTTCGGCGAAGGCCAGGCCGATGCCGGTGGATTGGGCCTGCACGATGTGTCCAGCGCCGTAGATATTGATCACGGACTCACTGGGTTCCGCGTTCGCGGCGAGACGAAACTGACCGGCGGCGTCGACCGGGCGCAGCGTGCTGTACAGCGCTTCCCGACACAGACGCGTCTCCGCGGTGAGGCCATTGGCGGCGAGCGGCTGATCGAGGACGGCCCCGGGGATCTGATGGTGTAGACATGTACTAGTTGGCTGGTGAACGGAACGGAGTGCATCGACTCAGTTCAACGACTCCGACCCCTTGAATACGTTTTGAACGCTGTCGGAGCTACCGGCCCAACGCGCGCTCGAGATCCCGCCGCCAATTCAGCACCAGCCTGACGGTGGAGGCGCGCTCCTGCTGTTGCGGAATGACGAGAAAGAACCGCTGCCCATCGGGTGACACGTCGAAGCCGGCGGTTCTGAGGCCGTACACCTGACCAGCGCTCGGCCTGCGGAACAGCTCGACCGATACTCCGGGCTCGCCAATCGCGGGATCGAACGGTGATGCCAGTACGGCGTCGCCCTGCCGATAGACGAGTTCACGTCCCCCCTTGGTCCAGCGGGGCTGCCCACCGCCGCCCGAGGACAGCTGACGACGGGCCGGAGTGGTCATGCTCTGCACATAGATCTCGGATGCGCCCACCGCTGCGCGCTCGGCGTAGGCGATCCATCGGCCATCCGGCGAGATGACAGGAGTACCGCGCCCGTTGCCGTTGACGGCGACGGCACGAGGCGCGTCGCTTCCGTTCACGACAAACAGCTGACCCTGGCTTTCGAACGCCCACGAGCGACCGTCCGGCCCGACGCTGGTCGGCAGCTTATCAATGGCGCTGCGCAGCAGCGTATCGACCGCCGACCCATCCACGGGGGTGCGGACGACATCGAAGACCGGCGTTTCCGTGAGATGACTGAGCGAGCGACTGTCCGGCGCCCAGTTCGGCGAAAAGCTCGCACCAGCGCCGTGCGAGAGTTGACTGAACACTCGGCGGCTACGATCGAGCAGCCAGATTTGCGGCAATCGACCGACCTGCGTGAGCGCGAGATAGCGCCCGTCGGGCGAGATGCGTGGTTCCGCCCAGCGACCGGTGACCGTCACCAGTTCGCCATCGCGCCCATCACGTGATATCTCGCGCACCAGCTGCGGCACATCGACGTCGGACTGCGGCTGATACAACAGCGTCCCGCCGTCCGATATCGTGTACCCTGACACTCCCGCCGATTGCTCCGATGCCACGTTGGTGAGGATGGAAACCGGCTCCCCGTTTACGCGCAGGGAGCTCGCATCAAACCGGACGGCCATCACGACGCCATCGCGGATGAACGTGAGATATCCGCCCGCCACATACCGCGGAAAAAACGCGTTGCGGATCAGCGTGTGCCGACGATGCGTGGTCAGGTCGACGACTTCGACGCGCGACGAGTCGGCCGGAAACGCGTAGCTGAAGAAGAGCAACTTCTTACCGCCGGGCAGCAACTGCGGATCCCAGTGACTGAACTCGTGACGCGCGCTGTCGAGGGAGGTGATGGATTCGGCGGCTCCCCCTGACGCACTTACCCGGGAGAGCGCGCCGCTGCTCTGCGTGAAGTACACCCAATCATCGGCGCCCCAGGACAGCATGTTTCGGAACGAGCCTGGCTGTGGTGCGATGACGGTGCTGGGGCCGCCTTCCACGGACATTCGCCGAATCGTGCCGCCCGCGCCCACGAATGCCAACGACTTTCCGTCGGGAGAAAACGCAAACGCTTCGGCACCCTGAGAACCCGGCACGATGCGGGCTGACTCGCTGGACAGTTCACGCAGGCGAATGACGCGCACGCCGGTCGAGTCTGGCCCCACGATGCCCACGACCTGGCCGTCCGGCGAGAGCGTCACACCAAGGGTTGGTCGACTTTTTCCGCCCATCGCGAGATCGGCCACGAGGCGACCGTCACTGCCACTCCCTGTCGATGAGCGCTGGCCGATCCACCAGCCCGCGCATGCTACCGCTGTGGCGGCGATGCCGACGAGCGCGCTGGTCGCGAAGCGGCGGGGGTTCGACGAGCTGCTCGCGCGGGGCTCGACGCGTGAGATCGCGCGAGCTGACGAGGTTTCGAGCGCCGTGGCGAATGCGGCGGCCTGCGCGAAGCGATCAGCGGGCGTTTTCTCCAACGCGCGCATGACGGCCGCTTCCACGTGCGGCGGCACGGCTTTGCGTTGCGCCGCAAGCGAGCGCGGCGTGTCGGCCAGCAGTCGCGCCACCACCGCTTGCACAGTGGGGCCGCTGAACGGCGGCTCACCCGCGAGCATCTCGTATGTCACCGCGCCCAGCGCGTACACGTCGCTGCGCGCGTCGATCAGGCGTTCGCCGGTGGCCTGCTCGGGGCTCATGTACTGCGGGGTGCCGAGCGAGAGGCCTGTCTGGGTGAGGCGTTGCCCGCCGGCGCTTTGCACGGCGAGCGCGATGCCGAAATCCGCGACTACGGCGGCGCCGTCCTGCAGCAGGATGTTTTCCGGCTTGATGTCGCGGTGGATGATGCCTTGCTTGTGCGCATGATCCAGTGCGCCGGCGACTTCGCGCGCTATCCGGAGCGCGTCCTCGAGCGGGAGCTGGCGCTCGCGTTCGAGGCGCGCGCGCAGCGTTTCCCCGCGCACGTAGGGCATGACATAGTACAACAGGCCGTCGGCCGCGCCGGAGTCGAGCAGCGGCAGAATATGCGGATGTTGCAACTTGGCCGTGGTCTTGATTTCACTCAAAAAGCGCTCGGCGCCGAGCGCCGCGCCCAAGTCCGGATGCAACACTTTGATGGCGACGTCGCGCTCGTGCTTGAGGTCGTGCGCGAGGTAGACGGTGGCCATGCCACCGGCTCCGAGCTCGCGGTCGACGCGGTAGCGACGGCTCAGGGCGGCCGCGAGACGAGCTTGAATGGTGGTCACGCGACAAACTTGCCGGCTTGACGGGGCCCCGTCGAGTCTGCCCACGCGATTTGGTCGGTTCAAGGGGTCAGGCTTCAAGGGGTGAGAGTGGTTTTAACGGGGTAAACCAAAAATTACCCCATAAACCGGTTTTAGAGCCATTTTGCGCGCGATTAAAGAAGTACAAACGCCAAAAAAACCACTTCCATATAAAACTAAAGAGCGCCCCC
>NZ_JANPLK010000008.1 GCF_031426495.1 Gemmatimonas sp.
GCTACCTCGCGTATGTCACCTGGAGTGACACGGTGGGTGGACACATCTATCGCGTGCGCGCCGACGGCAGCGCTCCGGCCGAGCGTCTCACGCGGGCGGCGGCGTTCTACGACAAGATCGCGTACACGAAAGACGGGTCGCACATCATGGCCGTGCGAGGTTCACGGTACAGTCGTTTGCGGCAGTTCGAAGACTTCGGCAACATCGCCAACGGCGAGTTGGAGTACATCACGCTGCCGGCCGCGGGAGGTGAGGTCACGCGTATTGCGTGGACCGGCAGCGGTCAATCACAGCAGGGGCGCAACGTGCCTCACGTGGGACCCGACAGTACGCGCCTGTATGTATGGGCGGGTACTGAAGGATTGATTTCGATGCGCTTCGACGGCACCGATCGAAAGGTGGTGGTGCGCGTCGCGGGCCCGCCACCGCCGGCGCAGGTGCTGCCGCCGGGCGCCACGCCGCCACCGCCGCCGTCGCCCGACGAAGTCGTATTGTCGCCAGACGGAAGCCGCGCGCTCGTGCTCGCCAACAACAATGTCTTCATGATCACCGTGCCACCGGTGGTGGGTCAGGCTCCGGCCGTGGCGGTCTCGGCAAGTTCGGTACCCACGGCTCGACTCACGCGCGTGGGCGGCGAGTTCATCGGATGGTCGACCACCGGCGCGACGGCGTTCTATTCAATCGGGCGCAGCTGGTTCCAGTACGATGTGCGCACCGCCGACGTAGCGATCCGCGATTCCGTGTCGCGCGCCGATTCGATCGCCAGTGCGCCGCCAGCTACGGCGGGTGCACCAGCGCCAGGCGCGCCACGTGATACCACCCGCACGCCACAAGGTGTATCGGCGCGCGCCTACGAGGCGCGACGTGTCGACGTGACGATCACCGCGGCCAAAGACAAGCCGCGCGGTGTCGTCGTGCTGCGAAACGCGCGACTGATCACGATGCAAGGCAGCGGCGTGATCGAGCGTGGTGATGTTGTGGTCACCGACAATCGCATCACCGCGGTCGGTGCCAGCGGCACGGTGAGCATTCCCAGCGGTGCGCGCGACATCGACATGAGCGGCAAAACGATTCTCCCCGGATACGTCGATATCCACGCGCACAACTGGTTCGGTTGGGGCGTGCATCGTGATCAGGTCACGCAGCTGCTGGCGAACCTCGCCTACGGCGTCACCACGCAGCGCGATCCGCAGACGTCGGCCACCGATATTCTCACGTACTCCGATCTCATGGAAACGGGCGCGCTGATCGGACCGCGTCTCTATTCCACCGGCCCCGGCATCTTCGCTGCCGACAACATCAAAAGCCTGGACGAAGCGCGCGATGTACTGCGTCGCTACGCCGATCACTACAATACCAAGACGATCAAGCAGTATCTCGCCGGCGACCGCAAGGTGCGGCAGTGGGTGATCATGGCGGCGAAGGAGTTGGGGCTCACGGCCACGACCGAGGGTGGCTCCAACCTCACGATGAATCTCACGCTGATGCAGGACGGCTATCCGGGGCTCGAGCATGCGATGCCCATCTTCCCGCTGTTCAAGGATGTCGTGCAGCTGCAGGCGGAGAGCGGCATCACCTACACGCCCACCCTGGTCGTGGGATACGGTGGTCCGGTCGGACTGAACTACTGGCTCACGCACTACAATGTGGACGAGGACATCAAGCTGCGTCGGTTCACGCCGCACGACGAACTCGATGCGTGGAAGTCGCTGCCGTACAACCGCGACGATCAGTACATCTACAAGGGCCTCGCCGAACAGCTCAACAAGATGGTGAAGGCGGGTGGTCGGGTGGGTCTGGGTTCTCACGGCGAGCTGCAGGGACTCGGTGTGCACTGGGAGCTTTGGATGATGCAGTCCGGTGGGCTCAGTGAGTTCGAGACGCTGCGCGCCGGCACATTACATGGAGCGGAAGCCATCGGGCTCGGCAAGGACCTGGGCTCGCTCGAGGTGGGGAAGCTGGCCGACCTGCAGGTGCTCGATCGAAATCCGCTCACCGACATCAAGAACACGAACTCGGTGCGCTTCGTGATGAAGAACGGCCGGCTCTACGATGGCAACACGCTCGATGAAGTGTGGCCGCGGGCGAAGCCGTTGCCGCCGCAGTGGTGGTGGACCGAGGATCCGGCAGTGAAGCGCTAGAACGACGCCTTCGCTCGGACCCGAGAGCGATTCCACTCGAACCAGCGTTCCCTGGCCGGCAGCGGGTGCGTGGCGTAGCGCCTTTGCACCGCGGTGCGAAGCTCGGTGCGCGTTGGCTCGGGCAGCAACGTGAGCGCATTGACGATGGCCGAAACCGCATCGGCTGAGAGTTCGCCGGTGAGGTAGGCCACATCGAGCTGACCGGTGCTGGCAAACCGCTCGATGTTGCGGTGTGCGATCCACGACTCGTGGTTCCAGTACAGCAGCCCCACGAACAACACCACGGCGACGGTCGCCGTGCGACGGAACAGCCGACCGGTGTCGAGACCGCGCGCTACCTCGAGTGCGAGCAGCGCGAGCGCGGCCGCGACGATCAGCATGTAGGCCTGCGCGTACAGCCTGGCGGTGGTGAAGCCATATGCGGCCTCGTACAGCATCACGCGGTGGAAGGCGGAGCTGAGCACCAGCAGATCGGCCACGACGAGTGCGAGCGCGAGCACGCGGGCCATGGGTGCATGCCGGTCGCGTTGTCCGTAGCGCTCTGAGAGAAGAATTAGGACGGCGCTGGCAGATGCCACGATGGTGAGCTCACCGAATCCGCGTCGCGCATACTCGGCAAATGTCATATCGGTTGCCGCCATGCGGGGCAGCGATCCGAACAGATAGCCGACTTGCAGCGCGAGAAAGAGCCATAGCAATGCGGTCACGGCGGCGAGCAGCATTACGCGCTCGGTTGCGCCGAGCCAACGTGCGGGCTCTCGCGTCACGGAAGACGACGCCATGGTCGGAGCGGTCAACGCATAGCCATACGCACCGACCACAAGGCCCAGCAGCGCGGTGAAGAACACGACGCGCGGCAGAAATGCCCAGTGCGACACGATCGCGTCGATGGCATCACGCCACCGCGCCAAGGTCGGATCGGCCTCGGCCAGGAGCAGCGCGAACACGATCGAGACCGGTATGGTCAACGCGAGACCGCGGATCCACGCGCGCGCTCGCGTGGAGCGAATGTGCTCCGTGGCCTCGACGGCGCGACGCAGCGCGCAGAGCACCGCATGAAACAGCGCCACCGGGGGCGCCGTGACCGCGAAGCGTGCGGTGATTCGTGACCACGACGGATCGACGGACAGCAGCATCTGCATGGCCAGCAGCACGAGCACGCTGGCGAAGATCACGGCGTGCAGCCGGTTGCTGGCCGTGACGGCCGCAGCGCCGGCGATTGTTGTGGCGGCGATGCCAAGCAGCAACACGGGATTCGCGCTCGAGTCGGCGCGTTTGTGGCGGTGTAGCGCAATCAGTCCGGCGGCGGCGGCGCCGGTCCAGAGCGGCCAGTTGAGGCCCGGATGTGCGTCAAACAGTACCCACGCCCCGAGGGCTGCCACTGCCGCAGCGGACGCCCATAGGCGAGCGGTGCTATGCACCGCTTCACCCGGCGGTGGTTCCTGAACGCCGATGCTCGTCTCCATGGATACGAACATCGGACAAGTAGTTCAGAAAAGCAAGTACTTTTTAGTACAAAGTACATTATGGTGCATTACGCCTGGGATCGGCAAATCCGGCCGCGGAGCGAGACTGATAGTGAGTTGGTGTTGAAATCGATGATACCGTGGTTGCGGAGCGACCCTTCGGCGCCAGAGAACACACCCGTGCCGCTCACGACCGTCAATACATCGTTCACGCGGCACGTCCCGGCATCCTTCCCGGCAGGAGCGCACACCGCACGGTCGATCGTGGTAAATCCGCCTTGTTCTGAGGCGAAGAAGTGGATCAGCGTCAGGTGCTGGGCGCCTTGTGCTGTCTTGCCAGACGGATCCAGTCCGGTCACGATCGACCCGAGTATGCCGCTCACGCCGCCGATGGTCGCCGGGAACGGAAGTGCGCCCACGGTGAACTGGCCCGGCGCGTATTCGATCGTGCCGAGGGTGGCGGTCGTTTCAACGCGCACCTGATCACAGTTCGCCAGCGTGCTCGCGGTGCGCGAGGCTTCTGGCTCCAACATGGTCGGTGTTGCGTCGCTGCAACCGGACGAAAGCAGGCCGACGACGGCGACGAGGCATCGCGTGAGTAAACGAGTCGTGTGGTGCGGCATGTGCTACTCCAAAACAGGGGTGAGAAGGGCGGGCGAGTTCCTTGCGCCATCGTACATTCCTTGCGTTAGTTGATCGTTAGCTGGCTTCAGTCGGCGCTTCGTCCGATGAATGCCCCGAACCTTTCGAACCAACCCGCCGTGCGCTTGTTGAGGGGCGAGGACGACGACACAGCGCACCCGCTCACGCTTGGCCTGTTTGGCATGCCGCGATTCACCGGTCTGGGCGCGCCGCTGGCCGCGGAACTGCTCGGCAAGCCGAAAGCCTTCGCGCTGTTAGCGTATCTGGCGCTCGCCGGCAGTGATCTCCGAGGTCGCGACGAAATTCTCGCCCTCTTCTGGCCCGACTCGGACACCACACGCGCGCGCAACGCGCTGCGGCAAAGTGTCTTCCTGCTGAAGCGTTATCTCCCGGCTGATGCGTTGGTGGTGATTGGACAGGAGCGCATCGGACTGTCTGCCGCGCGCGTCCACGTCGACGCGACCACGTTTGATCTGCTGCTCGGGCAGGGACGCCTACGCGAAGCACTCGCGCTGTATCGCGGACCGCTTCTGTCGGGCTTCACCCTGTTCGAAGGGTCCGACGTCACGGCGTGGCTCTCGATCGAGCGTGACCGCGTGCATCGCCAAGCGATGCGCGGCGCGATGGGGCTCGCGCGAGAAAGCAGCGCCAACGGCGACGCGGCTGGCGCCGCTGCGTTGGTGCGCTTCGCGGTAGAGCGGTCACCGTATGATGAAGCGTTGCTGCGCGCCGGCATCACGCTGCTCAGCGAAACCGGAGATCGCCGTGGTGCGGTGGCGCTCTATGACGAGGCCGCGGTGCGATTTCGCGAGACCCTCGAGATCGCCCTATCGCCCGAGACGGAAGAGGCCGGACGCGCCTTGAACACCCCACTCGCCCCACCAGCGTACGTCGCGCCCGTCACGAATACGATGGCGCGTGCGCGCAGCGTCTCGCCCGAGGCCCGACGGTGGCATCTGAAGGCACGCGCGTTCGCCGCGCAACGTTCGCCGCTCACGATCATGAAGGCGATTGACGGCTTCGAGCACGCCATTCGACTGAGCCCGGACTATGCCGAAGCGCACGCGGGACTCGGCTTTGCGCTGTGCCAGGCGGCCGTCTACGTGGACTATCCGGGCAGCGATGTGTGGGCGCGCGCGAAGGCGCATGCGGCGCGCGCCAGCCGACTCGATCCGCAATTGGGCGAAGCGCACGCGGTGCTCGCCCACGTTACGCTCTGTTACGATTACGGTTGGCAGGCGGCCGAGTCCCTTTATCAGAAGGCAATCAGCGTCGATCCCGCGTCAACGGTGACCCGGCATTCGTATGCGCTGTATTTCCTCGCCGCCGCGAATCGCACCGACGAGGCGCTGGCGCTGCTCGACCGCGCGCGTGACGAAACGCCGGAGAATCCCGGACACAGTGTGTACTATGCCCTGTGCTGCATCTTCGGTCGGCAATTCGAGCGTGCGCAGCAGGAAGCGGAGTTGGTCATCGAGGCGCATCCCACCTTGGTGCAGGCGCAATGGATACGCGGCATGGCGCGCGAAGGGATGGGTGACTTTGCGGGTGCGATCACTGCCTTTGAACACGCGGTGTGGACGACGGGGCGCAGCTCGATGTACCTCTCGCAGCTCGGACGTGCACTGGCATGCGCGGGCGACCATGCCGGCGCGCGACGGATACTCGCGGAACTCCACGGACGCGGAAGCGACTGCGCGGCTGCGCTCTATAACAGCGCCGAGATACTGGCCGCGATGGGTGAGATTGAGCCGGCGCTCGACTGCCTCTACGGCGCGTACCGCCAGCGCAATCCGTATCTTATTTTTGCCGGCGTGAAGTACGCCTTGGATCGGCTGCGCGGTGCGAAACGGTTTCGTGATCTCCTCACGCGCGTCGGCGTACCCAGCTCCGCGCAGTCGCCGGCCTGCTGATCAGGCGCGTCGGGGGCGTACGGCGGCGTGCATGCCGTGCAGGCCGGTGGGCATCACACATGACCCATGTGGCTGTGTAGGAGCTTACTTTTGACCTGCTTCCTTCCTCATGCCTCCTCTCCGCTCATGAAAACCATCCTCGTCCTCGGCGCGAACGGATCCGTTGGCAGCGAACTCTCGCAGTCGCTCGAACAGGTTGGTCATACCGTTCGACGGGCCACGAGTCGCACCGCTGACGCCGGTGCGGTGCACGTCAATCTGCTGTCTGGTGACGGCCTCGCGAATGCCATGCAAGGCGTCGATGCCGCCTTCCTGCTGTCGCCGACGGGACATGTGAATGTCGATGAATTACTTGGCCCGGTCGTCGAGCAGGCCCGCGAACATGGTGTGCAGAAGCTGGTGCTCATGACGGCTATCGGTGTCGACACCGGGCTTTCGGCGCCGATGCGCACGGTGGAGCGCGAGGTGGAAGCGTCTGGCATCGCGTGGAATGTGATCCGCCCGAATTCATTCATGCAGAACTTGAACAGCTATTGGCTGCACGGTATCGCTCACGCCGACGCGATCATGCTGCCCGCTGGCACCGCGAAAGGAAGTTTTATCGATGCGCGCGACATTGCATCGGTGGCTGCCGCACTGCTGCAGCACAACACGTTTGACAATCGCGCCTTCGATCTCACGGGTGGTGAGGCGCTCGACTACGAAGCGGTCGCGCAGCTACTGAGCGCCGAGTCCGGTCGTGCCATTCGCTACCAGGAGATCAGCCGGGATGATATGCGCGCCGGATTGTTAGGTGCCGGACTTCCCGAACCGTACGCGGAGTTTATTCTGCTCACGCTCGACTACTTCAAGCGCGGCGACGCGGAGCGCGTGACTGATGCCGTACCACTCATCACGGGTCGTTCAGCTCGGACGATGACTGCCTACCTGAAGGACTACCGAGCCGCCTTCGTGCGATCATGACCGACACGCTTCGCGAAAGTTTGCAGGCTGCGCTCGGCGCCGCCTTTCAGCTCGGGCGTGAATTGGGCGGCGGGGGGATGAGCCGCGTCTTCCTCGCCCGCGACCAGACGCTCGAGCGCGAGGTGGTGGTCAAAATGCTGTCACCGGAGCTGGCGCAGGAGCTGTCGGTGGAACGGTTCGGCCGCGAGATCGCGCTGGCCGCGGCCCTGCAGCACGCGAACATCGTTCCGGTGCTGTCCGCCGGAGTGACCAGCGAGGGGCTGCCGTTCTACCTGATGCCGTTCGTCGAGGGCGCCTCGCTGCGCGAGCGGGTTGGCGGCGGGCGCACCATGCCGATCGCGGACGTTCTTCTCGTGCTCAACGACGTGACGCGCGCGCTGGCCTACGCCCATGGCCGTGGTGTGGTGCACCGCGACATCAAGTCGGACAATGTGATGCTCTCCGGCGGGGCGGCGCTGGTCACTGACTTCGGCATCGCCAAGGCGATGAGCTCGGCCCGCACGGCGTCGAGCGATAGCCAGCTGACCCGCATGGGCACGTCACTGGGAAGTCCGGCGTACATGGCGCCGGAGCAAGGCGCCGGGGACCCCGATACCGATCATCGCGCCGACATCTACGCACTCGGTGCGATGGCGTATGAGCTGCTGACCGGATCCACACCATTCGGCGATCGACCGGCACACGCGCAGTTGATTGCCCATCTGTCGGAAGCACCAGTGCCGGTGGCCACGCGACGTCCTGATGTGCCCGAGCCGCTTGCCCGACTCGTGATGCAATGCCTGGAGAAGGATCCGGTCGATCGCCCGCAACAGGCGGCGGATGTGCTCGAGCACTTGGCCGATGCGGCGTCGGCGTCACGCACCGGCACGACGGGGCAGTACGCGGCTGGCACGACGGCCGCGAGCCCCTCGACAAGCGCGGCCAACGTCTCGACGCGCCGGGGCACGCGCGGCTTGCTCATCGGCGGTGTCGCGCTTGCCGCCGTCGCCGCGGTCGGGTGGTTTGCCACACGTGCACCCGCCAAGGCCACCGGACCGGATGACTCGCTGGTGGCGGTGATGCCGTTTGCGGTGCGCGATGCGTCGCTCAATGTGTGGCGTGAAGGACTGGTGGACATTCTGTCGCGCAGCCTCGATGGCGCCGGGGCACTGCGTTCGGTGTCGCCGTCCATGAGTATTGCGCAATCACCCGACCGGGCCGACGTCACGACGGCCACGGCGCTCGGCACATCCCTTGGCGCCGGCTTGGTGTTGTTCGGCGACATCAGTCCGTTGGGCAGGGACTCGGTGAGGTTGCGCGCGGCCCTGGTCAATGTCGCCGACAGCGCCGTGCGTCAGGAAGTCGACGTCAGCGGGCCCACGCTACGCATCGATGCGCTGGCCGATTCGCTCGCGCTGCGGCTGTTGCGTGCCATGGGGGGCAGTGGCTCGCTGGCCAAGGGCGCGCGCATTTCGTCGATGGGCACGTCGTCGTTGGCGGCGCTCAAATTGTACCTGCAGGGACAGCAGTTCTATCGACGCGGCGTAGTGGACTCGTCGCAGCTGGCATTCGAAGCGGCCGTGGCAAGCGACTCGATGTTCGCGCTGGGCTGGCGCGGCGTGGCATCGGTCTACATTCGCACGGGGCGCGAAGCCGCGCCGGAAGCGCAGGCGGCACTCGACCGGGCTATTCGCCTATTCCGCGGCGGCAGTCCCCGCGACAGCCTGCTACTGCACGGTGACGCGCTCCGCTTGGCCGTCGTACGGCGCACACCAGCGGCGAATGAAGCGATCAACGACATTCCCGCCGTCACGGAGTTGCTCACCGCACTTCGCGGGTCCACGAGTCGGTATCCAAGTGACGCCGAGCTGTGGCTCGAGCTGGGCGATGCCGGATATCACTTCGGCGAGCTGGCCGGCGTGTTGGATACCGCGATACTTCGGGACTTCGCGCGGGCGATCGAACTCGACTCGATGCTGCTGGTCCCGTACGTCCACGCCTACGGGCTGGCGCTACGCACGGGCCGCTTGCGCGAGGCGGCGACCTACGCGCGCGGGCTGCAACGATTGTCTCCGCCCAGCGCGGCGCCCTACTACGCGCTGCAGGCCAGTCTGCTCGACTCGGCGCCGTCGTTAAGCGCCTTGGCAAAGGCGACGATCGATTCGCTGCCGTTGGCGTATGCGGCGAAGAGTCTGCAGGATCTGGGGACGTCGCCGGAGGCGAGCGCCTTGTCGCTGGCTATCGCTGCGCACCAATCGGCACGACTGGCGGCGAACCCGAGCCTTCCCGACTCGGCGGCGTTTGCCCAGCGGCTGCTGTTCGCCCAGGCGCAGCGCGGCAAGTTGATCGCGACGCCACAACTGCTCACGTTCAGCGAGCGTGCGCTGTTGGCGCAGATGGGACAGCTGCCGTCGGCGGATCTCCTGAGTGAGGCGCGGCCACTCCTCACACGTCAACCCGCGACGCTGGGGTCGATGTTTGCGCTGTATGCCGGTGCGCGTGATACCGCGTCGCTACAGCTGCTTGTGAGCGCCTTCGACAGTGTCGATGTGGCGGCACGGGCACGTGGACAGGACCGCATCGCGCACTACGGAGACGTCGCGCGATCGTATCTGGCACTCGCCCGTGGTGACACGGCGGCCGCGTTGCGCGGCTTGCTCGCCCTGCCGATGGCGATGTGTAGCAGTGCTCCATGTGCCGCCACCACCACGAGCAGGCTGCTCGTGCAGGCCAAACGTGATGCCGATGCGGCGCGCGTGCTGGATCGCGCGATCCCGACGGCCATGTCGGCACTGAACGCCGCGCCGATGATGCTGCTGCGCGCGGAGATCGCCGAACGGATGGGGGATCGCCCCAGCGCACGAAAGTGGTACGCGCGCGTGGTTGCGCATTGGGGCGGCGGTGACGCGGCGGTACAGGAGACGGTTACCGCCGCTCGAGCGGGCTTGGCGCGCGTTCGGTAGCTTGCAAGCATGACCACTTATGGAACCCGAATGGTTCGCGCGTACGCACTCGTGAGTCTCGCCCTCGCGTGCATCGGCTGCGCCACGCCGAAGACGCCGGAGTCCACGCTGAAGGTGTCGTACTACGCGCAGGACTCGGCATTCACCAGCGCGGAGCCGCTCCGCGTGTCCGTCGGTTCGGGCGAACAGCTCCGAAGCCTGCGTGGCATCGAGCTGACACCGTATCACCCGTTTCTCGTGTCGGGGGTGATGCCGCTCGACACCGGGGCGACGCTGCCGATCACGGTGGTGATGTTGGGCGCCGATGCCGACACCGCCGCGAAGGCACAGCTCACGTTCGGTCCGGTCGAGGCGGCCACGTCGTACACGCTCGGCATCAGTGCGGGAGGTCGCAACCCATCGAGTGCACCGTCACGCTGCGGCGTGCAGATCGCCGTGCCGATGAGGCGCGCGGGCGACGGGTCGCGCGGCGATTCGCTCTTCGTGAGCATCAGCGGTGTGCGCGGTGGCAAAGAATGCTGAGCAGGCGCGTCCCGATGGTGTTCGGGCTGGTACTGGCCTCGGTGTTGGCTGCGAGCTGCGGCGACAGCGCGCGCACAGCGAGCAACACCGATACTACCGATTCGTCAGGCGTGACAATTGTGCGTGGGTCGGCGACCGATGTGCCACTCCGGTGGACGTTTGCCGAGCTCGGTCGCATTGGCGGCGCGGACACCGGTGTACAGTCGTTCGACAACGTCTCACCGTTCTCGGTGGCGACGGATGGCTCCTCGCACGTCGCGGTGCTCGATGCCGCACATTCCAATCAGATCCACGTCTTCGATTCGTCGGGCACCTGGATACGAACGGTAGGGCGTCGCGGCGGCGGACCCGGCGAGATGGAGTATCCGGAGGGCATCGACGTCGACCGTGACGGCAGCGTGTCGGTCATGGACCACGCCAAGCAGGCGCTTCTTTCGTGGGACCCGGCCGGTGCCGTGCTCCCTGAGCGTAAACTCATCACCGCACGCGGTCGCCCGTGGGGCACGGTGCGTCGTCGTGGGGACACGCTGTACACCGCGATCGACATCGTGGGCGACACGACGGTCCAAGTGCGGCGTCTCGAACGATGGACCTCGCGCGATACCCTCGCGATCGACTCCACGCTGAGTCCGCGCCCGAAGATGGTGATGTTCAAGTGTGTCGGGCTCGCGTTGCCGCCGCTGTTCTCCAGCGAAATCGCGTGGACGGTGGACGGCGATCGCCTCATCTCCACGCAGCAGTCTGCCTACGTCGTGGACATCTCACGCCACGGCCGGCGAGAGCGCAGCGTGCGACGTGACGTGGCCCCGATGGCTGCCAAGACCACGGATGCGGCCAAGTTGTACCCGGAGGGACTCAAGGTCCGCTTCGGTCGCGATGGCGAGTGCGTGACGCCGAGCGCCGAGGTGGGCGAAAAGGTCGGCGTGGCGCCGACGCTTCCGGTAATCCGCGCCATGGTGGTCGCACCCGATGGCACGTTGTGGGTGGAGCGGTACACGTTCGCGGACGAAACGCCACGCACCGATGTATTCGATCGCGATGGCCACTATCTGGGCACGGCCAGTGGGCGATCGCTGCCACTTGGCTTTCTCGGTCCCGACGTGGTGCTCTTCCCGATCAAGAACGACGACGACGGCACGGCTGTGATCGGGATCTACCGCATCGCACGCTGAGTTCAGTCGCCCGTCGCGAGCCACAGCTCCGACAGCGCCACATCGGCACGAAACGCCGTCTTGCCCTCGCTCACTTCGGGGTGCGAGCCTTCCAGAGTGCCAGCAGGGCTGCTTCACGCTCCGGCGTAAAGCCCGTCTTGATCGCCGCCTGGCGCGCAGCTGGCAGCGTCTTCCACCAGGCGAGTGTATCGCGCGCGGTGTCTTCCATCGGGCGCACCACCAGCCCCGCCTTGAGCTCGGGCGTGATGTCGATCCGGGCAAATCCGGCCGTGCGTCCGCGCATGACCTGATACACTGGCAGTTCGCGGCCATAGGGATTGGCGCCGTTCGCACGCAGGAAATCGGCATCTACCCACGTATAGGTGGGGCTGCTGCCAACGCCCTTCTGAATGCGCGAGACGAACTCTTTGAACGGCTGTCCCATCTGTGGACCGACGCCGTTGAATACCCCATACGTGCGGTTCTCGACCAGCGTGATGCAGAACTTCACGAGGTCACGCGCGTCGATGATTTGCACGTGATCGGTGCCATCACCCGGCACCAGCACGTCACCGCCACGCGCGATACGCACCGGCCAGTACGTGAAGCGATCGGTGTCGTCCTCCGGCCCCACGATGAGCCCCGGACGCACCACCGTGACGCGCCCCGGCATCGCGGCATGCGCGGCCTTCTCGGCATATGCTTTCGCATGTCCGTAACTGAGCGGCCTGCCCGCTTCGATGGGCGAGTTTTCGAGCGTGAGTACCGGCGCCTCGATCGACATCGGCACGCGACTGAGGTCCTGATAGACCGAGCGCGTGGAGATGAACAGGTACTGATCGACGTTGTCGCGCAGCAGCTCGGCCGAAAGCTTCACCCACTCCGGTGCGCTCGCGAGTGATGCGGATTCGTCGATCACGGCGTCCCACTTCCGACCCTTCAGCGCGCTCAGGTCGTTGGCGCGATCACCGGCCAGCTCTTCGACATCCTTGCCGAACATGCCGGGCGCACTCTTGCCACGATTGAAGATCGTGACCTGATGTCCGCGCTTGAGCGCTTCGCGCACGTCGTGCGGTCCGACGAAGCCGGTGCCGCCAAGAATGAGGATTTTCTTCGCCGCGCGAGCGGGCATGAGCACGCGCGGATCGAAGGTGGATACGGCGCCCAACGCAGCAAGACCGGTCCCGATGAATTCACGACGGCTGTACATGATGCGCGGGGCTGAGGGACGGAAACAACTTGGCGGAGACGCCGGTGAAATCACCGTGCTCCGCCAAGAGTATCCCTATTGCTGCACCGACACTAGGCGTTACGGAACCAGCGCCACCTGGCCACGCAGCTCGCCACCAGCGTTGGCGTCGGTGTGCAGGTTCACGTAAATGCCACCGGCGCGCAGCTGACTGACCAACGCGCTGAGCGGCTGGCCGGCGAGCGTTCCGCTCAGGTTGGTCGCGGTGATGAACTGCCGGCCGATACGTCCGTTCTGAGGGCCCGTCAGAGTGGGCGGCTCGACCAATGTGGCGACGACCGCGCCGTTTGCACCACGGGCACCGGTATGGAAATGGCCAAACCGAACATTGGAGAGGCCATTCACCGTAATGCTCACGAACAACGTGTCGTTTGTGCGGCTGAGTGTAAACTCGCTGCTGCCGGTAGCGGCGGTGACCACGGGCGGCACTTCCTCGCTGCCCACCAAGGTCGCCCGAAACTTCACGAGCGGCGTGGGTGCTACGGGCGTTTCGTCGTCGCTGCAATTGGCGAGCGCGGCACCGACCAGCAATGCGCCCACGAGGGAAGCGGCGGAACGGCTGAAGCGGCGAAAGTTGGGACGAGTGGACATAGGATGCTTTTGAGGGTTCACGGCTGGTCTCAGCGGTGAACCCTCAATAGCTCAGTGGCGCAAGTAGTTCCGAGCGACCTTCAGTTGGTCGCCCGGCACTCAGGCGAGCTCGAACCGGTCCAGGTTCATCACCTTGGTCCACGCGGCCACGAAGTCCTGCACGAACTTCGCCGTGGCATCGCTCTGTGCGTACACCTCGGCTACCGCACGCAGCTCCGAGTTCGAACCGAAAATCAGGTCCACACGCGTCGCCGTGTACTTCACATCACCGGTCGCCCGGTCGCGCCCTTCAAACAGATCGCCCGCCTCCGACAGCGGCTTCCACGCGGTGCTCATGTCGAGCAGGTTCACGAAGAAGTCGTTGGTGAGCGTCTCAGGACGGTCGGTGAATACGCCGTGCTTCGACTGACCGTGGTTCGCGTTCAGCACGCGCAGTCCACCCACCAGCGCTGTCATTTCGGGGGCGGTGAGCGTGAGCAGCTGGGCCCTGTCGACCAAGAGCTCTTCGGCGGGCACGGTAAAGGCGTTCTGCTGATAATTGCGGAAGCCGTCGACCTTCGGCTCGAGCACATCGTATGCGTGCACATCCGTCTGTTCCTGCAACGCATCCATGCGTCCGGGAGTGAACGGCACGTTGAGGTGATGCCCGGCGTTGGCCGCCGCCTGCTCAATCGCGGCGCATCCGCCAAGCACGATGAGGTCAGCGATCGATACCTGCTTCCCGCTGGTCTGCGAAGCGTTGAACTGCTGCTGAATCGTCTCGTAGATCTCGAGCGCGCGGGCGAGCTTCACCGGCTGATTCACGTCCCAGTTCTTGGCCGGCTCCAACCGAATGCGCGAACCATTGGCACCGCCTCGCTTGTCGGAGCCGCGGAACGTCGACGCAGACGCCCACGCGGTGGCGACCAGCTGCCCGATCGAAAGGCCTGAGGCCAGGATGGTGGTCTTGAGCGCGGCAATGTCCTGCGCATCGACCAGCGGGTGGTTCAGCGCCGGAATGGGATCCTGCCAGATCAGTACTTCGGACGGCACGAGCGCGCCGAGATAGCGCGCGCGCGGCCCCATGTCACGGTGCGTGAGCTTGAACCACGCGCGGGCGTAGGCGTCGGCCAGCTGATCGGGGTTTTCGTGGTAACGCTTCGAAATGGCCAAATACGCTGGATCGACGCGGAGCGCGATGTCGGTCGTCGCCATCATCGGCGCGTGTCGCTTGGCCGGATTGTGGGCGTCGGGCACCGTCGTCGCGGCGGCGGGGTCGGTCGGCGTCCACTGGTGCGCGCCGGCCGGGCTCTTGGTGAGCTGCCACTCGTAGCCGAAGAGCGTGTCGAAGTAGCCGGTGTCCCACTTGATCGGATTGGGCGTCCAGGCACCCTCAACACCACTGGTGATGGTGTGCTCGCCCTTGCCGCTGCCGAACGCGTTCTTCCAGCCAAGCCCCTGTTCGTCGATGCTGGCGCCTTCGGGCTCGACACCGACCAATGCTTCGGGGCCGGCGCCGTGTGCCTTCCCAAAGGTGTGGCCACCGGCAATGAGGGCGACGGTTTCTTCGTCGTTCATCGCCATGCGCGCGAAAGTCTCACGGATATCGCGAGCCGACGCCATCGGGTCGGGATTGCCGTTCGGCCCCTGCGGATTCACATAGATCAGGCCCATCTGCACGGCCGCCAACGGCTGCTCGAGCTCGCGATCGCCCGTGTAGCGCTGGTCGCCCAGCCACTCGGTCTCGGAACCCCAGTAAATGTCTTCCTGCGGCTCCCACACGTCGGCGCGACCACCGGCAAAGCCGAAGGTCGTGAAGCCCATCGACTCCATCGCGACGTTGCCGGTGAGCACCATCAAGTCGGCCCAGGAAATCTTCTGGCCGTACTTCTGCTTAATGGGCCACAGCAGACGACGGGCCTTGTCGAGATTGCCGTTGTCCGGCCAGCTGTTGAGCGGCGCGAAGCGCTGCGTGCCGGCGGAAGCACCGCCACGACCATCAGCCGTGCGATACGTGCCGGCGGCGTGCCACGCCATGCGCACAAAGAACGGCCCGTAGTGCCCGTAGTCGGCCGGCCACCAGTCCTGCGAATCGGTCATGAGCGCGGTGAGGTCCTTCCGCACCGCTTCGATGTCGAGCGACTTGAACGCGTCGGCATAGCTGAAGCCAGCGCCGAGCGGATCCGAGAGCGAGGAATGCTGACGAAGAATTCCGACGTTGAGCGCGTTCGGCCACCAGTCACGATTCGATCGACCGCGCCGTGCGGTCTTGCTTTCGACAGCGACTGCGCCGTGCATCACCGGACACTTGCCCGCGCCCTCTCCATCCATGCCTTCCATCGCGATCTCCCGATCTTCGCAGCGTTGAATGAGCGGTCTGATTCGCGACCAAGCTCATGGACTATCCCCGTACCGTCTGCTTGAGAATACGGCCTCAGCCTATAGCCCGCAATGCGATAGATGTTATACAAGCCATAGCTATTGCTTATACTTGTGTATGGACACGCTCTTGCTTCGCGCTTTTGTCGAGACCGCCGACGCTGGGTCATTAAGTCGGGCGGCGCGACTCCTCTCGCTCTCGCAGCCGTCGCTGACCGGGCAGATCCAGCGGCTTGAAACGCACCTGGGTGCGCCGCTGTTCGACCGGCATGGGCGCGGGGTGTCGCTGACCGACGCGGGGAAAGCCCTGTATCCACGGGCGCGTCGCATTCTCGACGACGTGCGTGATACGGAAGACGCGATTCGTCGGGAGGGCGCCGAGGGAACGGGCACGCTGAGTGTCGGCGCCATTCCGACCGTGGCGCCGTACGTGTTGCCGGGGGCCGTGCAGCGGCTGCGATCGCGTCACCGCGCCATTCGGGTGGAGCTTCGCGAGGACTACAGCGCCGTGCTGGCCAAGCTGCTACTGGACGGTGCACTCGACGTGGTGATTGCTGCGCTGCCCTATCCCTTCGACCATCTCGATACGGAGTTGCTCGGCACGGACGCTTTGGTGGTGGCCGTCCCGGCATCTCATGCCGCAGCGCGCGCCGGTCGCATTACCCTGTCGCAGCTGCGTGACGCGCCCGCCGTCACGCTCGATCCGGCGCATTGTCTCGGTGAACAGGTGGCGGGGTTCTGCTCGAGCCGGCAGGTGTCGCCGAGTGTGGTGTGTCGCAGTGCGCAGCTGGCGACCGTGCTGGAGCTCGTGGGGGCAGGCGTGGGGATCTCGATCGTGCCGGCGATGGCGGCGGTCCGCCACAACACACCGCAGTGCGCGTATGTGCCGCTGGTCGACCACACCCTGCAACGTGAGATCGTGGCCGTGTGGCGACGCGGGGCGGGGCAATCGGCGCCGGCGCGGGCGTTTGTGGAATGCGTGCGGGACGTGGTGAGGGTAGGGTAGGGGTTCAGTATTCAGTATTCCGTGAACAGGCGTCGGTCGTCTGACGGCGGCGGATTCAACCAGTGAGTGCAACAGGGCGTAGTTGCACACACTCACTGGAGCAACGAGATGGTGGAGCGAGGTCGACCGGGGCTATCGAGGGCGGAGAAGAACGTGGTGTGGGTGCAGTATCGGGCGGGAGCGTCGTT